>JBBDRC010000037.1:0-10722 GCA_040905625.1 Kiritimatiellia bacterium | reverse complement strand
TTCAGCGAGCAGGAACTGATCGATAGCGGCTTGTTTATCGTTCGGGATCAGCCCCGGGACGGCGAAACCCTCTTTGACCGCTTCCGCAACCGGCTGATGTTTCCCATTCTGGATGAGCAGGCCCGGGTCATCGGCTTCAGCGGACGCATCATTCCCCCAAGCGAAGCCAAAGCCAAATATCTCAACAGCCCGGAAACCCTGCTGTTCAAAAAATCGCGCGTCCTCTACGGAATCGACAAGGCGCGTAAACGCATGACCGAGATGCGGCGGGCGGTGCTCTGCGAAGGGCAGCTCGACGTCATCCGCTGCCATGAAAGCGGAATCACCGAGGCGGTGGCCGCCCAGGGAACCGCCGTGACCGACACCCATGCGCAAATTCTCAAACGCTATTCCGACGAGGTTATTCTGCTGTTGGACGCGGACGCTGCCGGAGTCAAAGCCGCCCTGCGCAGCGCCGATGTGCTGCTGGCCTGCGGCATCACCACCCGGGTCGCCTCCCTCCCCCCCGGCGAGGATCCGGACGATGTGGTCCGCAAATACGGTCCCAAACGGCTCTGCGAACTGGTGGAGTCCGCAGAACCCTTTGTGGTGTTTCAGGTCAAAACCCTGGTGGGCCAGGAGGAGTCGATCACGGAAACCAGCCGGCTGCGGGTGGCCCGACAGGTGATGGGCAGCATCGCCAAAGTCAAGGAGGCCGTCCACCGGGAGGAACTCATCCGACAGGCCGCCGGCGCGCTCGGAATGCGGGAGGAGACTCTGCGGCAGGATCTCCAATCCACCGCCGCGCTTCAGGCCGACCTTCCCCGTCCCCGCACCCCGACCCGCCCCCCGCGGGCACCCGCCGTCGTCCCCGAGGGAATCAGGGGGGGGGGGCGCGGGGATCTCATCCCCCCCTCGGAAAAACTGCTCATCGAACTCCTCCTCAGCCACCCGGAAGGCCTGTCCACAGCTCGGCAGTATGTTCAGCGCGATCACCTGGGTCATGCCGAGGCACGGGAGATCCTCGCCGCCCTCTATGAAGTGCCATCCCCCACCCGCGAAAGTATTCTCGATCTCTGCCGGGACCACCCCATGGGAGAGAAACTGATTGCCCTGGATCAGCGCAGCACCCTGCGGTTCGGTTCGGAACTCGGAACCCCCGAGGAGGCACTGCGGGAAATCATCATGATTCTCCGCCGCGAATCCCTGAACCGCACCCGCAAAACCCTGCACGAGAAAAATCGCACCATCACCTCCCGCGAAGAGAAAAGCGAAATCGAGACCGAAATCTGGAAAATCTCCATGCACGAGAGCCAGCTCAAAGAATACATCACCCTCCGCGAGTGGACCAAAGCCCGGCTGCTTTTGGACATGATCGACAGCCAGGTCTGAAAAATTTTGAACACTTCCATTCGAGACTCGTCTATCCCACCAATTCTTTTTAAGGAACCTGCTATGAGTAACCAAATCGATATTATCCAGGACCGCGTAAACGAGGAACATCATTTTGTCGACAAACTCCGGACCGAAATGGCCCGGGTGGTGATCGGCCAAAGCTATCTGGTGGACAGGCTTATTTTAGGTCTGCTGTGTGATGGTCATGTGTTGCTGGAGGGGGTGCCGGGTCTGGCCAAAACCTTGTCCGTCAAAACCCTGGCCTCCCTGCTCGACACCAAATTCCAGCGGCTGCAGTTCACGCCGGATCTGCTGCCCGCGGATTTGCTGGGCACCCTGATTTACAACCCCAAAGACGGGGATTTCTCCATTCGCAAGGGGCCCGTTTTCGCCAATCTTATTCTGGCCGACGAAATTAACCGCGCCCCCGCCAAGGTGCAGAGCGCACTGCTGGAGGCCATGCAGGAGCGGCAGGTGACCATTGGCGACACCACCTATCCCCTTCCCGATCCCTTTCTGGTCCTGGCCACCGAGAATCCCATCGAGCAGGAGGGCACCTATCCCCTGCCCGAGGCGCAGGTGGACCGCTTCATGTTTAAACTCCGCATCGGATATCCCACCATCGAAGAGGAGCGGCAAATCATGGACCAGCACGCCATGACCGGACACAAGGTCGGCCTCTCGCCGGTGGTGAGTCCGGACGACATTCTCCGCGCCCGCAAAGTGGTCAATCAGGTCTATCTGGACGAAAAAATCAAGGATTACATTCTCAGCATCATTTTCGCCACCCGCGATCCCGCCGCCTACAACCTGGACCTGGGCGATTATCTTCGCTTCGGTGCCAGCCCCCGCGCCACCATCTGCCTGGCTCTGGCAGCCCGCGCCCACGCCTTCCTGCAGGGCCGCGCCTACGTGACCCCCCAGGATGTGAAAACCATGGCCCCCGATGTGCTGCGCCACCGGGTGCTGGTGTCCTACGAGGCTGAGGCCGAAGAGAAAGATTCCGACTCTCTGATTGCCTGCATTCTGAAAGAACTGCCGGTTCCATAAACCCCTCCCGCCATGATTTCCAAAGAACTTCTGCGGAAAATACGGGGAATCGAAATCCGTACCCGTCATCTGGTGACCGACGTGCTGGCCGGGCAATATCACTCGGCCTTCAAGGGCGCCGGCATGGAATTCGAGGAGGTGCGGGAATATCAGCCGGGCGACGATATCCGCAGCATCGACTGGAACGTGACCGCCCGCACGGGGCATCCCTTCATCAAGACCTACCGCGAGGAACGGGAGTTGACCGTGCTGCTGGTGGTGGACATGAGCGCCTCTCTTCATTTCGGTTCGGGGTCACAACTTAAACACGAGATCGCCGCCGAAATCACCGCCCTGCTCGCTCTGGCCGCCATTCGCAACCAGGACAACGTGGCTCTGCTCCTCCACACCGACCAGGTGGAACGCTACATTCCCGCCGGCAAGGGCTCCCGGCATGTGTTGCGGGTGGTCCGGGAAATTCTCAGCTTCGATCCCGCCTCCATCGGCACGGATCTCCGCCCGGCCCTCACCTTTCTCAACCGGGTGACCCACCGTAAATCCGTGGTCTTTCTGATCGGGGACGGGCAGATCGAAGCCTCCAGTCTGGAGGCGGCCCGTCTCACCGCCCGCCGGCACGATGTGATCGCTGTCCGCCTGGAGGATCCCCGCGAATCCGACTGGCGGCCCGCGGGCCTCATCGACTGGCTGGATCCCGAAACCGGCGAATACGGTCTCATCGACACCTCCAGCCTGCGGGTGCGAAACGCCCTGCGGGAGCAGCATCAACTCTGGACCACCGAACAGGATCAAACCCTGCGCCGTGGAGGAATCGATTCGGTTTCCATCAGCACCGCCGAGGCCTACGAGCGCACCCTCGCCCGCTTTTTCCGCATCCGGGCACGAAGGAGGGGGCGATGAAACTTTTTTATATTCTGTCCCTGGTGGTGGTGCTGACATCCTGCCGACAACAGGAGCCCGAGCTGTTTGAGGCCCCTGAGTCTCTGCCCGCCGTTCAGGTGCGGGTGTCGAACCCGGAGCCCCGTCTGGGCGAAGTTGTGGATGTGCACCTCCGGGTCTCCGCCAAGAAACGCCTGCCCCTCCCCCCCGTGGACGACTGGCTGGATCCCGCCGTCGAACTGCTGAATTCCGAAAGCAAAGTCCTCGAAAGCGAAACGGGCTGGCGGCGGGATCACCATCTCCGGGTAACCCTGTTTCAGATCACAAATGTCACCCTGTTCGCCGGGTCAAAGGTGAAAACCCTGGACGAGCCACCGATCGAACTGGAACTGCCCTTTCACTCCATCTCGGTTCAATCGGTGCTGGAAGACGAAAACGCGTCTCCGATGTTCGGAAGAGAGGATATGCCCGACTTCCGGGGACCGGAAGCGATTCGCCGTTATCGCCGCAACCTCTTGATCAGTCTGGGAGTGCTGTTGACCCTGCTCATTCTGGGCGCGGTCATCGCCTGGCGGATCGCCCGCAGGCCCAAACCGGTTCCGCCGCCGGTTCCGCCCCACCTGGTGGCCGTGCGGGCCATGGAGGCCCTGCGGGAAAGCGATATCTGGAACAAACCCGATGTGGACGCCTGCGCGGTGGAATTGAGTTTCATTCTGCGCCGCTACATCGAAGACCGATTTGATATTCAGGCGCCCGGGCAAACCACGGAGGAATTTCTGGAGGCCGTGGAACGGTCCGCACCCTGGTCCGAATCTGAACAGGCAGGTCTGAGCCGCTTCTTCGCGGTCACCGATCAAATTAAATACGCCGCCGCCCGCCCGGAACGCGACGTGTTGGAGGATCTGCTGTCCGCCGTCCGTTCCTTTGTGGACGCCACCGCCGAGACGCGGCCCCCGGAGGTGTCCGCATGATTCTGCGTTTCGCCCATCCCTGGTTTTTGCTGCTGTTGCTGCTGGTTCCCCTCTGGCTGTGGGTGCGGGTGTCCACCCGCTTCCGCACGGCCCTGCATTTTCCGTCGCTGGCCAAATTAAAGACCCTGCCGGTCTCCAGGGCCCGGCGGTTTCATCCGCTTCTGCATGTGTTGGCGACTCTGGCCCTGATCCTGTTGATTGTAGGTCTGGCCCGGCCACAAAGCGGATTGTATCAACGGACGGTCACCTCCGAAACCATCGATATGGTGCTGGCCATCGACACCTCCACCAGCATGAACGCCATTGACTTCACTGAAACCGAGGAAAAAAACCGTCTGGAAGTGGTGATCGAGGTGGCGGAGGAATTTATTGAGGCCAGAGAAGCGGACCGGATTGGCCTGATCGCCTTCGCCGCCATGCCCTACACCAAATCCCCCCTCACCCTGGACCATGCCTGGTTGAGCGACCGCCTGCACGAACTGAAAACCGGGGAACTGCCCGACGGCACCGCGATCGGGTCGGCTCTGGCCAGCGCCACCAACCGCCTGCGGAATTCGGAAGCGGAAAGCAAAGTGGTGATTCTGCTGACCGACGGCATCAGCAACGCAGGCGATATCGAGCCTCTGAACGCAGCCGCCCTGGCCGAAGAGACGGGGGTCCGGGTGTACACCATCGGGGCCGGTTCGGAGGGGCCCGTACGTTTTCCGGTGCAGGACATGTTTGGACGCAGCGGATACCGGCAGGTGGAGATCCCTATCGATGTGGAAACCCTCACCCGCATTGCCGAAACCACCGGCGGACGGTTTTTCCGGGCGCGCGACACCGACGAACTTGAAAACGTGTTCAAGGAAATCGACGAGTTGGAGCGCACGGAAATCGATCTCACCGAATACACCCTGTACACAGAGAAATTCCACTGGCTGGCGGCCGGAGGATTGGGACTGCTTCTCCTGGAGCGCATTCTTGCTGCGGGCCGACTGGGGAGGACCCTGTCATGAGCCTGGGAGCCCCGCAATTTCTTTGGCTGCTGCCGATCCTGCTGCTGTGGATCGCGCTGGATGTGGGGTTGGGCATTCGCCGCCGCAGACGGCTGCATGCCTTTATTCCGGCGGATTTGCGGGACCGCGCCCGAAAACAGGCCGGCCCCGAACTGCTCGTCCTGCGCCGGGTGCTGGGCTATCTGGGATGTTTGCTGGTGGCCTTCAGTCTCAGTCGGCCCCAGTGGGGATACACCTGGCGGGAGGCCCGGCGGGAGGGGCTGGATCTGATGGTGCTGGTCGACACCTCCAACAGTATGCGGGCAGACGATTTCAAACCCACCCGGCTCCAGCGCGCAAAATGGGGGATCGAGGAATTCGTGGGGGAACTCCGCGGGGACCGCACCGGGCTCATCGCCTTCGCCGGCGAAGGAGTTCTGCTCTGCCCGCTCACCCTCGACTACGGCGCGTTCATGATGAACGTGCAGGATCTGTTTCCAGGTATTGTGCCCCGGGGGGGGACCGATCTGCAGGCCGCCCTGGAGAAGGCCATCGAGAGTTTTGATCCCGCGTCCGAAGCGGACAAGGTGATTCTGCTGATCACCGACGGCGAAGCCCACGAAGGCGATGTGGACACCATGATCGGTCAGCTTCACAAACAGAATATCCGGGTGTTCGCGGTGGGAGTGGGAACCCCGGATGGATCGCTGATCCCCATGGATCCGACCGCGAATGAATTTCTGAAAAATCGCAATCAGGAGGTGGTGAAAAGCCGTCTGGATGAAGTCAGCCTCCGCAAACTGGCCTCCGGCACAGATGGACTGTACGTGCGGGCCAATCCGCGGGATTTCGGGGTAACCGAACTGATCGAAGAGGGGCTCAGCCCCCTCAAGCGCGCCCAGTTGGAGGCGGAGC
Source organism: Kiritimatiellia bacterium (assembly GCA_040905625.1). Classification (GTDB taxonomy): domain Bacteria; phylum Verrucomicrobiota; class Kiritimatiellia; order SS1-B-03-39; family UBA6053; genus UBA6053. The sequence continues at coordinate 4,559 of JBBDRC010000037.1, read as the reverse complement.
GGGTGCGTGAAATGGAAGAGCGCTTTCAGATTTTTCTGGGAGCGGGACTGCTCTGTCTGTTGCTGGAGGGGCTGGCCCGCCTGCCGGGCGGATGGATCAACCGGAGGTCGACATGAGGTGGTTCCTGATCGTTTTGATGCTGAGCGCGGGATTACAGGCTCAGGAGGCTGAGCCGGAACCCTTTGCACGGGCTCACATTCAGAAATTTCTGCGCGAGGCCCGCGAAGCCTACGCCGCCGATGATCCCGAAGCTCTATTGGAGGCGGCTCAACGTTTCCAAGCCCTGCTGGACCAGGCGCCCGAAGGTGAACTGAACCCCGGGGCTCTGAATCTGGCCAAAGGCATGGCGCTTTTAAAAGCCGGTAAACCCGAAGAAGCTCTGCAGGCGTTTGAAGCCATTACCGGCTTCGAAGATCCGGAGGAACGCAGCCGTCTGCGCAATCTTAAAGGAAACGCCCAGATGCAAATCGGCCAGGCGGCCGCGGCGGCTCAGGAATGGGATCAGGCCAAAAGCTCCCTGGAGGCGGCGGTGGACTCCTTCACCAACGCACTCCGCGAAATGCCCACTGAGGAAGCGGCCCGACACAATTTGGAACTGGCCCAAAAACGCCTGACGGAGATCATTGAGCAAATGCCTCCCCCTCAGGAGGACCAGGAAGACCAGGAGAAGGAGGACAAGGAGGAACAAAAGGATGAGCAAGATCAGCCGGATCAGTCGGATCAGTCAGATCAGCCGGATCAGACCGATCAGACCGATCAGTCGGATCAGTCAGATCAGTCGGATCAGACCGATCAGACCGATCAGCCGGATCAGCCGGATCAGCCCGATCCATCGGAGGCCTCACCTTCCACCCCCGAAGAATTCGATGCTCAACAGGCCCGACAAATTCTGGATGCCTATCTTGAACAGGAGAAGCACCAACGCTCTCAAATCCTTCAACAGCGCCTACAATCCATTCCGGTGGAAAAAGATTGGTAGATCCCTGTAAACATGTTTGAGTATTTATGGTGAAATTTCTTCAATATTCCATTTTCAGCCTGCTGCTGCTTCCGGCCATCGTCCTGGAAGCCGCGGTCACCCTGGAATTGTCCCGCTCCACCATCTCGATGGACGAAACCGTGGATCTGATTCTCCACCATGACGATGCGGGCTTCACCCGGAATCCGGAAATCCCGCTTCCCGACGGGTTGCAGGTCCGGGGAACCTCCCGACAGGAAACCATCGTCAATTTTGAGCGCGAATCCACCATCCGCTACACCCTGAAAGCCTCCTCCCCGGACACCTACACCATCGGCCCCTTCACATTGAAAACCGCGCAGGGGGAGCAGGTGATACCCGCCCTCACCCTCACCGTCACTGAAGCCGAGGTGGTGAAAACCAGTGACGGGCTGTTTGTCACCCTCACCCCTTCCCGTTCGAAAGTGATGGTCCGCGAAACCATTGAACTGACCCTGAGCTTTTACAGCAAAAACAACGTGGGGCAGATCAACATACTGAATTTCCCCAGTGAAGGCTTCGACATCACCGAGTGGCAGGAATTCAGACAGCCAAACAAAATCGTGGACGGGGAACGGTTTCAGGTGCGAAGTTTTTCCGCCCGGCTGACCCCCACCCGGTCGGGAACCCTCGAACTCGATCCCATCTTTCAAGTCGATGTCCTGGACCCCTCCGCTCCCCGGGGGATGTTCTTCCAATCCAGAGCCCGTTCCGTCCGGCTGAAACTGGAGGAGCCCCTGTTACTGGACATTACCTCTCCTCCCGCCGAGGGCCGCCCCGACTCCTTCACCGGACATCTGGGCAATTTTCGGTTGAGCGCAAGCGCCTCCCCCACGGAGGTGACCGCGGGGGATCCGATCACTCTCCGGGTGGAACTGTCCGGCAGCGGCAGCCTCAAACAGGCTCTCCCCCCCGGGCTCAAAGAAAGCGGGGATTTCCAGGTCTATAAATCCCGACTGGTCAATGAGGATTTTCAGCGCGACGGACTCAGCGGACGCAAAATCATCGAGCAGGTGATTATCCCCACGCACAGCGGAGTCACCGAAATCCCGGCGGTGGAATTTTCGTTTTACGACACCTCCTCCCGTCAATACCAAACCATCCGGACCGACCCGATTCCACTGAAAGTGCTGGAAGGCGCACCCGGGCAGGACCGGGCCGCCTCCATCAGTTCCCTGACCCGTCCCCTTCCCGAAGCGTCCCCCTCCATGCTGGGGGAGGATCTGATTTATCTCAAGCTCCGCCCCGGAAACCTTCGGGACCTGGAAAATCTGGAACCCGGATGGGATTTTACCGGAGTCTCCACCCTTCCCTTCGCGCTGTGGGGCCTGTTTTCGCTGGTGCTGAACCGGCGTGAGAAACGCTTGGGGGATCTCGAGGGTACCCGTCGTCAGCAGGCCCCCCGACGGTTGCGCAAACATCTGAACCGGCTCGATCAATCATCGGAGGATCTGTATGCCACGGTGTGGACTCTCCTCTCCGACTACCTGGGGGCGCGGCTCAACCTGCCCGCAGGCGAACTGAATCCCCATGAAGTCATGCAACATCTGCCCGCGTCCGTGTCGGACGAATGCCGCGAACAACTCTCCGGCTGGATGTCCCGCTGTGAGCGGGCGCGCTTTGCGGGTGGAAAGGTGGAAGGATCCGACGAAAACCTCCGCCGGGAATTCCGTGAATTCATCCTGAATTTGGATCGGGAGTTGACGGCATGAAACGGTGGTGCATCCTGCTGTTGTTTTTTTGGGGGCCGATCCGGGCGGAAACGCCTTTCGAGCAGGCGCGCACCCTCTATGACGCGGGCCAATTCGAACAGGCACTCGATCTGTATCAGTCTATTCCCGGCCACTCGGCGGGACTGGACTACAACATCGGCAACACCCTGATGCGCCTGGGACGTCAGCCGGAGGCCATTGCCCACTATCGGCGGGCGCAGTGGCTGCGCCCCGGCGATCCGGATGTTCAGGCCAACCTCAATCGGGCGGTCGCTCAAACCGGGGCCATCGTCCCCCCGCTCCCGCTGTACCGGCGCTGGTCGGGAATTCTGGATGCGGCCCACTGGCAACTCGCGTTCATTTCCCTCTGCTGGCTGGGTGCCGCCTTCGGATTGAGCCGCCGCTTTTCTCCCCGGCTCCGCCTCGCCGGCGCCTGGGTGTTTCCACTGCTGATCGTGTGCCTCCTGCTCCTTGGAGCCGGAACCTGGGCCAGCCGGCCCGGTCACTTTTTTGATGAAGGAGTCGTGCTCAACGACAGTGTGACCGTCCGCTTCGAACCCCTTCCCGACGCCACCGGGCATTTCTCTCTGCCTGGAGGATCGGTGGTGAAGCTGATGGAGCAAAACCGGAACTGGCGGCGTATTCGAACCGATGATGCCAGTGGCTGGGTGCCGGAAGATCATATACAGCCCCTGGCTCCGCAATGATTTTTCCGGTTACATGTGACCATTGACGAATGACTTATGACCTATGACCTATGACCTATGACCTGAAAGTCTCACATAAACAGAACCAGTGCCACAATCAAAGCCGCCGCAATGCTGATACATCCGCAAATCAGACTCCAGCAGAACCAGGGGGAATTTGACCCGGATGCGGGATTCGCATCCGTAATTCTCCGCGGCGATGTGTTGTCCCCCGCGGCTTTCGGAAAACGGGCGGACGCGAGCATGTTCACCTGTTTCACAAATAAATCGGTATTTTCATTCAACAAATCAATTTGTTTTACCTGCGCGCGGTTTCGGCGCAGGAGGGATTTTAATCCCGAGTGAAGATGCCCGAGATCCGGGAAATCGTGTTCCGGGCGATCATGTTCCGGGCGCGGGGTGCTTTTCTCTTCCGTCTTGAAACGGGGATTCAGTCCCTCACGGATATCCGGCACTTCAAAATCAAAGCTGCAATCAGGACACTGCACCATTGCGCCAACCAAATCGTTGGCGACTTTAACCGTGTGTCCGCAACTGGGACAATCAACATAGAGGTCGTTATCCATGTGGCGGAATTGTGCCACCTGTGATCCGAAAACCCAAGACAAAAATCAGGTGCGGTGCCTGAAAATAATCCGCCCCTTGGTGAGATCGTAGGGGGACATTTCCACCTGCACTTTATCACCGGTGGTAATACGAATGAAATGCTTGCGCATCTTGCCACTGATGTGGGCAAGGATTTCGTGTCCGTTTTCCAGTTCGACACGGTACATGGTGGCGGGCAACACTTGGTTGACCACTCCATCGACTTGAATGAGATCTTGATCTTTTTTAGCTGGCATACAAAATTGTAAAAATGTGGACCAGCTCTATACAAGGGATTTTGATGGTTGGCAACTCTATATGTAATGGAACATTTCTCATTTTTCACCAAGCCCTGTGCTTCGCTTACCCTTCTTTGTAGTAGAACCACAAAACGCACAAAAGGTGATTTTGTGGCTTTTGTGCTTTTTGTGGTACCCCCCTGAGGAAGGGCTTGAAAAAGGGGCACCGTTGTGAATACACGTAAATATCGCGTTGGATTTATGCCAAAAAAAGGTTGCCACCGGGCTCTGAATCGGTATATAGATCCCCCTTTCTCAA
>JBBDRC010000036.1:0-1769 GCA_040905625.1 Kiritimatiellia bacterium | reverse complement strand
TGTGGATGTCCTCCGGTATGCTCAAAACCACCTCCCGCATTCTCATGGAGGGCTCCCCCCCGGATATGTCCCTGGATGAGCTGCGCAAGTCCCTCAAAGAAATCAACGGTGTGGCCGATCTGCATCATCTTCACGTCTGGGAACTCGACGAACACCACCGGGCCCTGGAGGCGCATCTGGTGATCGACTCCGAAATTGACAACACGCCCGTTTCCCGCCGTGATCTCCGCCAGCTCGTCAAAAAGACCCTGGCCGAGATGTTCGATATTTCCCATTCCACCCTGGAAATAGAGACCGTTGAGTTTTCCTGCGATGATGAGGAGAAAGAACACGGGTCATGGGCCTTCCGATAAATCATGAGGCAGAATGAACCCCGGGTTTCCCTTTGATGAAACGGACTGTGATGATTCTTGACAATCACGAGTGAATCGACAAACTCATTTCATGAAATTATCCAACTTAAACACTGTTTTATTCGCATCCATTATCTTCTGTTTCACCATTGCCGGTTGTGGCGGCAAAACCACCGCCGTCGATTCGGGGACCTACGAAGGAAGCATTTCCAAGGTCAATCCCGCCGAACAGGAGATCTACGTTGAAATCACCGGGGGGCAAAAGCTGGAGCTCTATTTCACCCCGGAAACCACCCTTACCCAAAACGGCGAAACCGTGGCTTTTGAACAGCTCGAAGCGGGCCAACAGGTTTCCGTGGAAGTTTCGCGCGTTGGCAACCGGGTTGACCCGGTCGCCGTGGAGATCCTCGGGCAGTGATGCAACTCGGGCAAGTCCCCGGAATGTGGCGGGAGGAACTTTGGCATCCGATGGTGGTGCATTTCCCCATCGCTCTTTTGCTTTTCGGGGTATTGCTCTACACGATCAGTTTTGTACTCCCGAAATCCTGGGAAGCCCATACAATTTTCTCAGCGCGCCTGTTGCTTACCTGCGGAACGCTGGGTGCCTGGCTCGCGGTATGGACAGGCGGGCGGGCGGATCGTATTGTCGGGCGCACCCTGTGCGATCCGCTGGTGTTGGAAGCGCACGAAAATTACGCGTACTGGATGGCGTGGTTGTTTACAGTTGCAGTGGTGCTCGATTATGGATCCATGTTGTTAAAAAAGGCCCGCCTGCTTTCTTTCCTGCGTATCGCCTGCGCGTTGGCTTTCGCCGTTGGCGCGGTTTTGACCGGAACTATCGGCCATTTGGGCGCGAAGATGGTGTATCAGCAGGGAGCCGCCGTTTATCAGCCAAGCGGGGATTGCAGCGAATTCGTCGAGTAGGCGCACGCGTGCTTTCCATAGAAAAATACAGATGACAAACATGCTTGAAAAATCAGTGAGCGAAGGACATCAAATCTCACACGAAGTGAAGGATAGAATTATTCTGGAGATCCCAAGGGTGCTGGATGTTCAGATTCATATTGAACCCTGTGAGTTCAAGACAGAAAAACAGGCGTAAAGAATTCTGTGCCCATGCCTCCGGCTTGGCAAGCTTCTGTGGTTGCCCCCTCCCGAAAAAAACCAAAAGTTTCTGTTGACGTATATTCACTATTGTGTATATTCGCGTCATGAATAACTTAATTGACGTGTATAAATGTCTCTGCGACGAGACCCGTCTGCGGATTCTGCATCTGCTGGGATTGTCGCCGTTGTGCGGCTGTCATCTGCAGCCGCTGCTGGGAGTTTCCCAGGTGAATGTGTCCCGCCATTTGGGCTACCTGAAGCGCAACGGCATGGTGGAGACCACCCGCTATCACAACTGGACGATTTATA
>JBBDRC010000035.1:0-10766 GCA_040905625.1 Kiritimatiellia bacterium | reverse complement strand
TTACGGGGGATATGAAGTGTGGAAACTGGTGCGGATGTCGGATCAGGCCGCCAAAAGCGACGAAGGGGAGAAGGCTGAATCGGGATCGAATGAGGCATGAAACAGCGGATATTCAAAATCCTGTTTGCCCTGCTGCTGTTCCTATGCACCTTCGGAACCGGGATTGCTGCAAACTATTTGATCCTGAAGGAGTGGGTGAGCCCGGAGTTGAAGGCCTCCTCGGGTCTGTTGCTGCTGAATTACGGCCTGTTTCTGATTGCGGGGGAGGTCGCCTCCAGTCGATTTTCGAAAATCGGCTTTGTTTTCGGCCTTTTATGGGTGGCGGCCAAGCTATTCGTGAATACTTTCACAATTTTTTTATTTATAGGATTGCAAGCCGTGCGAACGCATGTATTTGTCTATCAGTTTTTAGCGGCCTACACCGTGCTCCTCATGGGCGGGGTGTGGTATCTGCACTGGAACTCGAAATTGGACACCCGAAGAACCCACGAATGAGCGGAAACAGCATAGCAGAAACCACGGAAAAAGTCACCGAGTACATCAGTCATCACGTGATGGACGGGGGGGCGTGGTCGTTGGGGACCATGCATCTGGATTTCGCCTCCGCCAATCTGCCGGCGGCCTTTCGTCTATCGGGTCTGATGAGTTTGATCGGTGCCTCCTTTCTGTGCTGGATGTACTGCAGGGTCTACAATCACCGGGCGAGAGTGCCGCGGGGATTGACCAATCTGATGGAGAGCCTCGTGGTGTTCGTGCGCGATGAAATCAGCATACCGTACTTAGGCAAAGAGGACGGTCGCAACTACGCATGGCTCTTTCTGACCCAGTTCACGCTGATTCTGACCCTGAATTTGATGGGATTGCTCCCGATTTTCGCCACCCCGACCTCCAGCCTCAGCGTGACCGGGGCGCTGGCGTTCACCACCTTTCTGGCCATGGTGATCTGGCCGGTGCAGCGGTACGGCGTGGTGGGGTTTATGAAAAATTTTATCCCGCACGGGGTACCGGTGCCGGTGTTGTTCATCCTGATTCCCATTGAAGTGATGAGTCTGCTGATCAAGACGATGGTGCTTGCCATTCGATTGTTTGCCAATATGCTGGCCGGCCACATCGTGTTGTTTGCCATGATCGGGATGACCGTGATTTACGGAGCGCCCGCCCTGCCGGCGATCGGCCTGGGTCTGTTCGTTTTCTTTCTGGAAATTCTGGTCGCTTTTCTGCAAACGTATATTTTTGTTATGCTTTCCGCTATTTTCGTCGGTCAAATGCTTCATCCGGAGCATTGATCACCCCTCAACATTGAACTGTATTCTCTAACACACACAACTAAAGGTAATTGTTATGTTCGCAAACGCTGCTGTATTCGCCGCTCTTGGAGCCGGTCTGGTCACAATCGGAGCCGCCATCGGGATTTCCCGGGTCGCCGCCGCCGCCCTGGAAAGCTCCGCCCGTCAACCCGAACTGCAGGCCAAACTGCAAACCATGATGATTATCGCGGCCGCGCTGATTGAAGGGGTTGCCCTGTTCTGCGCCGTGATCTGTATTATCGCCGTTGGCAAGTAATTCTGTCGATTACGCCTTCGCGCCAAGGATCGTCTATGTCCCAACAACCTGATACTCTCACCGATCATCACATGGAAGTGCCTGTTTCCCACGCGGAAGCGGGTGCGGATCATGGAGGAACTAATTCCGCGATCAGTGGAGCCATGTTCTTCTGGTTCCTCACCATTTTCGTGGTGGCGGCTCTTATTCTCAAAAAATACGCGTTCGGACCGATTTTAACGTCTCTGGATCAGCGGGAAGAGGAAATCGAGCAGTCCCTTGAAAATGCGGACCACCTGCAGCGCGAACTGGCCACGCTGGACGAGAAAGTTCAATCCAAACTGGACGACGCGGATCAAAAGGTTCGCGGACTCATTGATTCCGGACGCGAGGCCGCCCGTGAAGCCGGCAGGGCGATCGAGGCCAAAGCCAAGGAAGAGGCCCAGATTGTGCGTGAAAACGCGCAGCGGGAAATTGCCGCAGAACAGGGCAAAGCCGAAAACGCCCTGCGCATCCACAGCGCCGAAACCGCAGTGGAAATGGCCATGAAGCTGCTGCACCGTGAACTGGATGCGAAAGGGCGCAAAGAGCTGACCGATCAGTTGATCGGGGAGATCTAAACCACTATGGCCTCCGCTGCAAAACGTTACGCCTCCGCATTTCTGGATGTGGCCGCCGAATCCAAAGTGCTCGATGCGGTGGGTGGCGATCTGGTGCAACTGGAACGGCTCTTGGATGAATCCGGTGAGTTCGAAGCCTTCGTGGCGCATCCATTAATTGCGCCTGAGGATCAGGTCCGCACGCTTGAGGCGCTGTTCAACAAAGGGGCTTCTCCCCTGACCCTGGATTTTCTCAAGCTGCTTTCGCAACGTGACCGTCTGGCGGATTTGGCGGAAATTGTGAAACAGGCATTGGAGCAATGGCGGGAAAGAACGGGAATTCTGCCCGTGGAGGTGGTGTCGGCTGAAAAATGGCTGGCCCGTCAGGAGGAGGCGCTGGTGAAGAAGCTCGGTGAGCGCACCGGCAAAAAAATTGAACTGTCCTGTACGGTGGATGAACGCCTGATCGGCGGATTCCGCCTGAAAATTGGCGATCAGGTCGAAGATCACAGCCTGGCCGCCAAACTGGAAACTTTTAAACGTAACGTGATTAACGCATAAGTAAGGAACGAATCTATGTCCATCGACATTCAGCCTGATGAGGTGGCTTCCATCCTCCGGGATCAACTTAAAAATATGGACACTGGTCCTGAACACACTGAAGTGGGTTCAGTACTGAGCGTGGGAGACGGGATCGCCCGCGTCCACGGCCTGTCCGGAGTAATGGCGGGGGAACTGGTCGAATTCACCAAGACCGGTTTGCGGGGCATGGCCCTGAACCTTGAGGATACCAACGTCGGGATTGCCCTGTTCGGTTCCGACACCACCGTGCTGGAAGGCGACGAAGTCAAGCGCACCAAATCCATCGCCTCGGTTCCGGCCGGAGACGGGCTCAGCGGCCGGGTGGTGGATGCGCTGGGCGTGGCTATTGACGGCGGTCCGGCTATTCATTGCGACACCATTCGCACCATCGAACTCAAAGCCCCCGGCATCATTGAACGGAAAGACGTGCATGAGCCAATGCAGACCGGGATCAAAGTCATTGACGCGCTCACTCCCATTGGACGCGGACAGCGGGAATTGATCATCGGCGACCGTAAAACCGGAAAAACCGCCCTGGCTATCGACACCATCATCAACCAGCGCGGACACGATGTGCACTGTTTCTATGTGGCCATTGGCCAGAAGCGGTCCACTGTGGTGCAGGTGGTGGAAACCCTCAAGAAACACGGGGCCATGGAATACACCACGGTCATCGCCGCCACCGCCTCCGATCCGGCAGCCATGCAGTTTCTGGCACCCTATTCCGGCACCGCCATGGCGGAATACTACCGCGACAGCGGCAAACACGCGCTGATCATTTACGACGATTTGACCAAACAGGCCCAGGCTTATCGTCAGTTGTCGCTGCTGCTGCGCCGGCCGCCCGGACGTGAAGCCTACCCCGGGGACATTTTCTATCTGCACAGCCGGTTGCTTGAACGCTCCGCCAAGATGAGCGATGCCATGGGTGCCGGTTCGTTGACCTCGCTGCCCATCATTGAAACCCAGGGCGGGGACGTGTCCGCGTACATTCCCACCAACGTGATTTCGATTACGGACGGTCAAATCTTCCTGGAAAGCGATCTCTTCAACTCCGGACAACGCCCCGCCATCAACGCCGGTCTCTCCGTCTCCCGGGTGGGGGGCGACGCCCAGATCAAAGCCATGAAAAAAGTGGCCGGAACCCTGCGTCTCGATTTGGCGCAGTATCGAGAACTGGCGGCCTTCTCGCAGTTCGCCAGCGATCTGGATGCGGGCACCCGCCGTCAACTGGAGCGCGGTCAGCGTTTGATGCAGGTGATCAAGCAGGGCGTGCACGCCCCGCTGAGCGTGGAAAAACAGATTGTCATCATCTATGCCGGCACCCGCGGTTATTTAGATGATTTGCCGGTGGATTCCGTTATTCAGTTTGGTCATGACCTCAATGAGGCGCTGGATTCCACTTATGCCTCTTTCAGCCGTGAACTCAAAGAAAAACAGGTGTTGACCGACGAGTTGGAGGAACAGATGAAAAACCTGCTCGAGGAATTCAAGAAATCACGGAAATGAACCGCCTGCGTTACGAAAGTTGCGAACTTCGGTCCTGAGAAGTCACCATGCCCACGATTAAAGATTACAACCGCAAAATCTCGAGTCTGAAGAACACGAGTAAGATCACGAAAACCATGAAAATGGTTTCCGCGAGCAAACTGCGCAAGGCTCAGGAGACACAGCGGCTGGCCAAAGATTTCGCCCACGAGGTCAACCAGCTCATTCACCGCATCGGCGGACATGTGGAAAACGACATGCACCCGCTGTTGCAGGCGTCGGATGAAGTTAAAAAAGTGCTTGTGGTGCTCTACACCTCTGACAAAGGGCTTTGCGGCGGGTTCAACAACAACATTATCCGGTACGCGGAGAAGTATTTGGAAGAACGCAAAGACGACGGCATCTCTTACGAGCTGGCCTTCATCGGCAAACGCGGCTACATGCATTTCCGCAAGCGCGAGACCGTTTACCGCTACTTTGATCAGATTCCCTCCGCCGCACCCCACAGCAAAGACGCCTCCAAAGTGACCCGGCATCTGGAAAAGGCCTTCCTGCACGAGGGCTTCGACCGGGTGCTGCTGCTCTGCAACGAATTTATCAGCCCGCTGTCCCAGATCCCCCGTCTGCATTCCCTGCTGCCGCTCGAGCCGGTGGACATGCCGGATGAACCGTTGGAATCCGCCACCCCGGACGAGCAGATCCTGGCCGAACCCGAAATGAGTCATCTGCTGGAGTTTCTGGTACCGCGGCTGGTGACCTTCAAGGTGTATTACGCTCTGTTGGAAAACACCGCCGGGGAACACGGCGCCCGCATGACCGCCATGGACAACGCCACCACCAACGCCGCCAATTTGATTGACGAAAACACCCTGCTTCGCAACCGCGCCCGGCAGGCGGCCATCACCACTGAACTTATCGAAATTATTTCCGGCGCGGAAGCGCTGTAGACCTGAAAGAAGAGAAAAACTATGCCCGCCAAAAAGAAAACCTCCACGAAGAAAAGCGCCTCGAAAAAAGAAAGCTCCGGAACCTACACCGGCACCATCACCCAGGTGCTGGGCGCGGTGTGTGACATTGAGTTCGCGGACGGCAACCTCCCCAACATTTTCAACGCGCTCGTATGCAGCAATCCCTCCATCAACGACGAGGCCGACAACCTCACCTTTGAAGTGGCGCAGCATCTGGGCAGCAACATTGTGCGCGCCATCGCTATGGATATCACTGACGGTCTGGTGCGCGGCACCGAAGTGAAGGATTTGGGACGCCCCATCACCATGCCGGTGGGAGAGGGCACTCTTGGCCGGGTGATGAACCTGCTGGGGGAACCGATCGACAACGCGGGCGAGATCAAATGCGACGAGCGCAAACCCATTCACCGGGAAGCGCCGCGCTTTGAGGATCAGGACACCAGCGACAGCGTGCTGGTCACCGGCATTAAAGTGATTGACCTGCTTGCGCCCTACCGCAAAGGGGGCAAAGTGGGACTCTTCGGCGGTGCCGGGGTGGGCAAAACCGTGTTGATTCAGGAATTGATTCACAACATCGCCAAAGAGCACGGCGGTTACTCCGTGTTCGCCGGAGTGGGGGAACGTACCCGTGAGGGAACCGCGCTGTTCAAAGAAATGGCCGAGTCCGGAGTGATTGATAAAACCTCCATGATCTACGGTCAGATGAACGAGCCGCCAGGCGCCCGCGCCCGGGTGGCGCTGTCCGCGCTGACCGTGGCCGAACACTTCCGTGATGACATGAAACAGGACGTGCTGCTGTTCGTGGACAACATTTTCCGCTTCACCCAGGCCGGTGCCGAAGTGTCCGCCATGCTGGGCCGCATTCCCTCCGCCGTGGGCTATCAGCCCACCCTGGGCACCGACATGGGCGCCCTGCAGGAACGGATCACCTCCACCAAGAACGGATCCATCACCTCTATTCAGGCGGTGTACGTGCCCGCGGACGACTACACCGACCCGGCTCCCGCCACCACCTTCGCCCACCTGGACGCCACCACCGAACTCAACCGGAGCATTTCCGAGCTGGGGATTTACCCGGCGGTGGACCCCCTGACCTCCACCTCCACCATTCTGGCGCCGGAAGTGATCGGGGACGAGCATTACGCAGTGGCCCGCGGGGTGCAGGAAATTCTGCAGAAATACAAAGAGCTGCAGGACATCATCGCCATTCTGGGGATGGAGGAACTGTCCGAAGAGGACCGGCTGACCGTGAACCGCGCCCGCAAAGTACAGCGCTTCCTGTCGCAGCCCTTCCACGTGGCCGAACAATTCACCGGCATGCCCGGCACCTACGTGGAACTCGCCGACACCGTCCGCTCCTTCAAGGAAGTGTTGGAAGGCAAACACGATGATGTGCCCGAGCAGGCGTTCTACATGGTCGGTAATATCGACGATGTGCGCACCAAAGCCGCAAACATGTAAATGCAGATCTTATGAGCTCATTCCCCCTGCGCATCCTCACTCCTGAAGGCCCGGTGGTCGACGCCGAAGTCGAAACTATCGTGGTCACCGCCTACAACGGCTCCCTCGGTGTCCTGGCCGGCCACGCCCCCATGATCGCGGCCGTGGTGACCGGGCCCGGGAAAGTGGTTCAGAACGGCTCCACCACCTGGTACGTGTTCGGGGAAGGCACCCTGGAAGTGCGCGGACCCGATGTGATCCTGCTGGTGGACTTCGCGGAGAAAGCCGCAAACTACGAAGCGGCCAAAGAGCAAACCGCTCAGGCCAAAGCCTAAATCGTGAGTGCCTCCTGGCTCAGCCGCCTCAAAGACAAGTGGGGAATTGAATCGAACTGGCAGATCACCGCCATTCTCATCACCTTTTCACTCGCGGGCCTGTCCGTCACCCGCATCCGCCGCATCTTCTGGCCGCTGTTCGGATTCACCTCCGAGACCTCCATGTGGATTCAGGTTCCCACTTACATCCTGCTGATCTTCCCCACCTACCAGATTATGCTCATGATCTTCGGCACCCTGCTCGGACAATTCAAATTCTTCTGGGCCAAAGAAAAAGCCATGCTCAAATTCTTCGCCCGGCCGTTTCGAAAAAAAGAATAGTGTTTTTTTAACCACAGAAATCACAGAATTCACAGAAAAGCCGTAAATACAGATTTTGGCAGAGGGGGGATCCCGCATGGCATTTCTCCCTATTGTCCGCGCTTCGCATCAGAGGCCGGGTATACCCGCAGAATTTTTGGTCCGGGAACCGGAACCGTCTTGTTTCCGAAGCTCGGAAGGTCTTCATCCTGCTGGTTCCGAAGCTCGGAAGATATTTTACGGCTCCATCGATCCCCATCTACTGTGGCAAGAATCCATCCCGCTGATCCCTTTGAGAGGACCGCGGATGTTTCTCTCATCCAATACGACTTCGCAAAACTGAACTTAACTCCAAATTATTATAAAACCAGAGTCAGCCTTCAACGGATTCAGGGGTATACCTGAAAGAGTTCACAATTTTCGGTTTTTTCGTTTGACCTTGGCTTGAAACTCTGTATGAATCCGAACTCCATTTTCTGACTTATATACACGAAGGAACATTACTTATGGCACGTAAAGCCTGGATCGAAAAAGAAAAACGCAAACTGAAGACCGTGAACAAATACGCGGAGCTTCGCAAGGAACTGAAGGAAAAAGGCGATTACATCGCGCTCTCCCAGCTTCCCCGCGACGCCAGCCCCACCCGGTTGGTAAACCGCTGTCAGGTGACGGGCCGTCGCCGTGCGTTTATCCGCCGCTTCAAGCTGTCCCGTATCACCTTCCGTGAACTGGCCTCCCGCGGCGAATTGCCGGGCGTGACCAAAGCCAGTTGGTAACAGCGCAAGCTGTTATAAATCAGCGTTTGGCTGGTGCGAATACGCTCTGTCTCCGGACAGGGCGTTTTTTTATTGAGACGGTCAGGGGCAGCTGCGCTGCGTCATGGGTCAGGAGCGGAGGATCCGCGTCAGGGTGGGGCTGACCTGTCCCGCCATAGCCTTGGCGGATCACTGGGAAAGGGTCTCATATAAACCGTCCTGACCTCTCCCCTCCAACCGCTGACCTCTCTACTGACTTCTCTTCTCTGACCGCTATCTTCACTCAACCTCGATTCTGTCCCCCAGACGGATGCCGAATTTTTCAGCGGCGGATCCCTGCCGCACCGCGATTTCGAGGAACCCGTGGGAACCGACCAGGAGCAGGGGATTGCCTTCCTCCACATCGCCATAGGTGCGGTTCAATTCGGTAAAACAGAGCTTTCGTTCAGGGATGGATACGGAGAGGTTCAGGTCGGATGCTGTGTCCGGCAGCAGCAGATTGGTGATGACGTTTCCGAATCCATCAATGTGCACGACTTCGCCGTCGGCACCGGGCTGGACCGGGAGAGTCCGCGCCCAGGTTCCACAGGTGGGAATCAGCTCGTCTCCACACACCCGATGGAGGTCGCCCTCCTGGACCATGAGTGCGGCGGCGTGGGAGAAGAGGTCACGCCCGTGAAAGGTGTGGCTTCCTTTGGCGGGGCGCCAGGAGTCATCGGATAGCTTCCAGGCGGTTACCTCGGAGGCTTCGTGGATCACCCAGGAGAACAGACCGTTATCCGGTCCAATCAAATACTGGGAATCGGCCTGCAGGACGATGGCTTGGCGATCCGTTCCCACGCCGGGGTCAATGACCGCGACATGCACGGAGCCCCGGGGAAAAAAGGGAACGGCGGTACGCAAAGCCCAGGCACCCGCCCGGATATTTCCGGGGGGAATGTCGTGGGAGATGTCCTCCACCCGCACATTCGGGGCCACGCTGCGGATCACGCCTTTCATCGCCCCCGCGTATCCGTCACGGGTGCCGAAGTCGGAGGTGAGGGTGATCAGGGGTTCGGGAGGAGGGTGGTTCATACGGGATCGGGTTCGGTGGTTTTGGGATCTGATTTAGGAATGACCGGCAAATATTTTTCTTTGGCCAGCCGCCAGCACACCACCAGAAAGGCGGTGAGGGGAATGGCCAGGATCAGCCCCAGGATACCGTTCAGGGCTTTTCCCCAGAAAAACATGGCGAAGATGACGGCCATGGGATGGAGTCCGGTGCTTTTACCCATGATTCGGGGGGTAAGAATATAACTTTCCACCGACTGCACAATCGTCAGCACCACGATGACACCGATGAGCACATTCCAGCCACCGTCAGGTTGGAACCAGGCCAGAGGAAGGGTGATCAGCAGTCCAACCAGGTTTCCCAGATAGGGTACCAGGTTGAGCATTCCGAACAGCAGACCCAGCACGAAGCCATAGGAGAGGCCGCACAAAGTGAATCCCACCGCCATCAGACCGCCCTGGGCCAGTGCAATGGTGAGTTGCCCACGAAAGAACGCCACCACGATTTCCACAAACTGACGGATGAGGAACAGAAGATCCTGCCGTTTGTCCTCTTTCAGATAGGGCATGAACTCTTCGAGTCGCTCGAGAGGAAAGGGTGGGGCGATGAGAAAAAAGATGAGATAGACCGGGAGCACCGCCCAACTGAACAGTCCCACAAACGACCCCAGCGCCTTGAGCACACCCCGGCTCCCCCCCGCGAGAAATTCCAGCATGGCTCCGGATTGATTCTGTATCCATTGTTCCACTTTTTCCCTGCCGCCCATCTGTACCAGTGCATCCTCCAGGGCTGGGGCATTTTCGACAATCCAGGCCCGGAGATTGACCCATATTTCGGGCAGGCTCATGAAAAACTGACTGAGTTGACTGGCGATAAGGCCCCCGAAGACCCCGAAAATAAGAATGAACGGCAATAACAACAGCAGCAGGATGGTGGCCACCGCCAGCGAGGGTGGAAATTTTCCTTTTTGAATCAGTTTATGATACAAAGGACGCATCAGCAGACTCAACACCCCCGCGGCCGCCAGAGGGAGCAGTACGCCGGAAAAGGCGCTGAGGAAACGGATGACGCTGATGAAGCTGAACACAAACAATGCCACCAGAGTCAGCAGCGCCAATCCGGTGAGGGCGCTGCTGATAATGGCTTTCTGACGGGGAGTAAAAGGGATATCCATACCTGCATTATGGTGAAAATGGAAAAATTGTCCATACCGGAAAGCTTTTTTCGGAGTGGGGGCACCCCCGTCCGCCTGTCACAGGACGGCCCAACTGACAACAGGGCCGAAATTTGAGTAAAGTGACTCCCGCTCCTAATCGTAATCCTGCTCGTAATCATAATCGATGTGCCACGTTCGATTAAGATTGCGATTACGATAACGATTAGGATGCATCACACAAGCGGGGGCACCTCCTGAGATCGTACCCTTCCTGCGGTCCGGAGTGTGGGCACCCCGCCCACCCGTCACAGGACGGCGGGGGCGCCGTCGGTCCATGTGACGGTGGGTTTCATCGAATTCGATGTCCGAACCGGATTCAGGGAGGCTCGGTTTTCTGCGGAGGAGCGGGGAAGGATTACACTGAAGAGGTTTTATTTTTTGCCACAAAAGAGCACAAAAAAATCTCCACCCCTATAACCCCGCTCTGAAACGGAAATTTTTATTTGAACAGGGTGTCGAAAACAGTGGAGATTTTACCAATTATTATCCG
>JBBDRC010000034.1:0-10813 GCA_040905625.1 Kiritimatiellia bacterium | reverse complement strand
GCCGTCCCCGATTCTCTGTACGTCCTGACACCGAAGGGGCAGAAGTTGGAGGATGTCGCGATTGAAGAACTGGACACCGAGAGCCTCTACTCACCCGCCCGACTCGGCAATGTCTGGATCGGAGGCCGCGATGGACCGATGAATCACAGCTCAACCTTTCCGCTCTGGTAATGATGGAGGCTTCCGCCAAGGGGATGGCCGTGAATTCGTGGTGGTTGAAGCCCCGAGTGGCCCGTTTTTCTCCAGTGCATTAATTAGACGGATTTCGTTCGAACAGAACGTTCTCACAGAGGGTTACAGATTGTGGCTGTAGGCGTTTACGCCACAGGCCGCCGGGTGGGCATAGGCTCCGGTCCGTGGCGTAAACGCCAACGGCCACTCTTTGAAACCTGAAACCCTGTGCATCATGATCCTACCCGGAGTTTGACGATGAAATTGCAGAAATTATAATTTGACAATCTAAGTGGAAAGATCTATTCTTATATAGATTGACTGTCTTAACGACCATCAAATACCAGGGAAACACCATGAAGAATATGACCGCTTCCATTAACTTCAAATACCGCAGCGTAGGTATCCGAAAAGCGGCATCCCCCTTGGTTGCCCTGGCGATCACAGGATGCCTGAGCGCACTGCTGGCCTTACCCGCCGGGGCCTCCTCCATTACTGTCCCGAATTTCAGTTTTGAGGCCAATGCCGGTGCAGACGGTAATTTTGTTGCTGCGGCTGACGACTGGATCATTACGGGCGAAAACTTTACAGCCGCAGGTTCCTACAATCCCACGGATAACGAATTCACGGGTACCACGGGCGGAAACATCCCCAGTCCTGGTGAGGGAACAGACATTCACCTTAGCAATCTCACGCGCTCGGGTGTCGACGGCTCAGCTTTCACTGTTTTCACTTCAGAGAATTCGCTGGCTTCGGTGATTGAAAATTATGTGTACACACTAACCGTCGCCGGTGGAAACCGCAAAACCGATGTAGAGCCTGACCAATACACGATCGAACTGCTGGTGGACGGGTCGAGCGCAGCCTCGACGGTTTTAGATGGACGCACCATTCCGGCGGACAGCTTCCAGAACATCACGACCAGCTTTACCGCTTCGGCGGGTCAGGCCGGTGGTGACCTCACGATACGGCTCACGCACAGCACCTATGCGGGGTCATCTTTTTCATCCGGCCATTTTGACAATGTGCGCCTGGATGCCGTTTTGATACCGGAGCCTTCTTCTTTGGTTCTGATGGGGATTGCAATGGTGGGTGGACTTTGGGTCTTTCGCCGTCGGCGTTGAATACATTTTCCTGACTGGCTGATTGACTCAACCACCCCCCCCATATTTTGTGGGTTGGACATATCAAAAATTTAAATGTGTTGGACAGGAAATCGCTTTTTGCGTTGAGAGAGCGAGAGGCGGTTTCGGGGTTGTGAAGTGGGGCGGGCATGGGGGAATGTTGGGGAAATGAGGGGGGGCTGAAGTCCAGCCGAAGCTATTGTCGATTGGATCATAGCCTCAGTCCTCGGGTGGCGGGTCGATGCCGGTTTGACGTTGGGGATCCACCCGAACCCCTTGTTGCCAGAGCCCCAGGCATTTGAGCATTTTCCCCGCCTGCAAAGCTATGCTCGCTTGCGCGAGCAAGCGTAGCATTACGGGCAGGTCGATCACGTCGCGTTCGTCGATAAGGGAGACGATGCGCCGAAGTCGGCTATCTGGCCAACAGCGGCGACTTCGTGAAGGAATTCGAGGTGTCCCGCCGCACTGTGGGTAGGGATAAAATTTCCTTTGACACATAAATCGTGTTACACTATATTCGTGTAGTATGAAAAATATCACGATTACGATGGATGAAGACGTTGCCCGGTGGGCGAAAGTCCAAGCCGCTAAAATGGATATGAGTTTGTCGCGTATGCTTGGTCAAACGCTTCTCGCGCAGATGCAGACCGATCAAGGCTATGATCAGGCGATGAATCATTTTTTTTCACGCCCTTTGCGGCCCTTGCGAGATGCCAAAGACACATACCCCAAACGTGAGTCTCTCTATGAGCGGTAGTTCTTTTGTGGATACCAACATCATGGTATACGCCCGTGACCCAACGGATCCTGATAAGCAAACTCTTGCGGAGGATTTACTGAAAAGGCTTTCACGTGATCGCTCGGGGCGTATTTCAACCCAGGTGCTGAATGAATATTATGTGACAGTCACTCATAAACTAAAGCCTGGAATGCTCCCGGAAGAAGCCTGGCTGGATGTGAAAGATTTCCAGGTTTGGCGTCCGGTTGCTGTCGATATGCCCCTGCTGCATCAAGCATTCCGCTTTCAACAGCGATACGGTCTTTCTTGGTGGGATTCACTGATAGTGGGCGCGGCAGCCCTTTCCGACTGTGTTCGTGTCTACAGTGAGGACTTGTCACACAGACAAATGTACTTTGGCATCGAAGTTGTAAATCCGTTTGTCTAAATCAACATTTCGATTCCAGTTAACATGGTTGTGAAGGGGCGGAGCAGCTTCACAAGCTGGGTTTTTCGGCCATGAAGGTATAAAATACCGGCACGAGAAAGAGGGCGACGAGGACTTCTAAGATCAGGCCGCCGATGGCGGCGGCGGCCATGGGGCGGAGGAGTTCGCCACCACTTTCGAGGGCGAAGTCGAGAGGGACGAAGCAGAGGATGATGCCGATGATGACGGTGGTGCCGAAGGGCTGTCCGGCGATGCGCAGTCCGCAGCCCATGCCCGCAATGCAGAAGGGCATGCCGAGCACCACCAGAAAGGGCAGCCGCAGGCTGTCGAATTGTACCGCCAGCACCGGGAAGGAGAAGAACATTTGTTGACCGCGGCCACCCCGCGCAGACGCATAAATCCGACGTCGGGAAGGGAAATGACCAGATCCTCCACGTCGTTGCGGCTGAAAAGATTGCGTTCGGGCACAATCACCCGCAAATCGAAAAGTTATTACCTTCCCGGTATTCGGAGACCACCAGACCTTCGATCACTCGCAACTGGTCGGCCACCCAGGTGGCGGTCTCATACAGCACGTCGATGTCTTTCACCGATGAGCCACCTTGCTACAGTTGTAAACAAGATGTTCAATTTAGGTTGCGGATGTAATCTGCCTTAGGGCTCAAGGGACAATCGCACTTCGATCCGATAGAAAATATGCGGGGAAAGGGGAGCGGTCTCAGGGCATGCCTCGTCGAAATCCTTGTATACGGTCCACTCTTCCGTCGGAAGAAGCAGATCCGCAGTCCAAAGGATACGGTATTGACGTCCCGTTCGTTCGATGAATTGCGGGATGCCCGCGTCATTCAGGTGCGTGATTTCAAACCGCTCTTCCGTTCCCGGGGTTAAGCCGGCAATGAAAATTTCGCGGATGCTCATCAGCACCCCTCCCTGCTCGATCACGGTGTCCGCCGTCGCATCTTCAGGGAAGTGTTCACTGTGTTCGGCCATCCACTCGTCATCCACGCCGTCGCCGTTGCTGTCCATAAAGCCGTAAATCGTGAAGATGGAAAAGTCGGCCCCCACAAAGCTCAGTTCGTACTGAACCAGGGCATTGAGCGTACCTTGCAGGATGGCATAAATGCCGGAGGCCTCACCTTCTTCGCGAGTCAAAGCGCCACTGATTTCATCCTCTTCAAAGAGTTGGCCATCGGTGAGACTCCAGCTCAGCCCGGGATCCGCCTGCCCTTCGGTTTTTTCCCGGGCGTGGGCGGTGACGGTCAGGGGGGCGGGGTTCACGGCAAATTGAACGGTGTCGCTGGGGGTGTCCCCGCCTTCATTACTCACCACCACCTGATAGGCCCCGGCATCCTCAAGCCGGACAAAGGAAATCGACAGGCTGTTCGCATTGGCTTCAGGAAGATCTTCATCGTTTTTGCGCCACTGATAGGACAGCGTCCCCTCTCCGCCTGCTTCCACGGTCAACAGCACGGACTGTCCATAGAGCACTGTCTGCTCCTCCGGCTGGGTTTCAATCACGGGCGGATTCAGACTGTATACCGCGGTGACGGTCAGATTCGAGGTGACGTTGTCAAAGGGCACATCCCAGCCGGTGAAGGTATAGCCCGCGCGCGTTGGATCCGGGGGGGGGATGGCGGAGGAACCGTGCGTGACGGAGTCAATGATAATTTCGCGTCCGTCATAATCCTGAAAGAGGACCGAATAGGTGTTGATCAACCATTGGGCGGTGAGCAACAAATCCTCTGCCGGCATGGTCTCGGGAACCGATGGGTCCCAGCCCATGAAGCTGTGGCCGACCCGCACCGGGTCGTCCGGCGGAGTCACAACCGTCCCAAACTCCTGGGTGATGGGGTCCACCGCCGAGCCTTCGTTACTGTCAAAGGTGAGGGTGTAGATTGGAGCGGGGAGCACTGTGACCGACACCGTCAGATCCACTGTGTAATAACCCGCCGTATCCACAGGCGTGAAACGAACGGCATATGCCGCGGTGCCCTCAGGCGGGATGAAACCCGGATCGACAAAGGCAAAATCGCCCGCCACCGGCTCACCCAGGCTGTTTTCCGCAGTGCCGCCGCTCAGGGTGGCTTCGGCCAAACTCTGGCCTTCGTAAATCTCAGCGGCGACAGGCGTTTCTTTGATCACCGGGGTTTCTTTATCCGGTGCTTCAGACAGTGTTCCCAGAAAGGTAATGTCGTCGAACTCCAAAGAAATGGAGGTGCTGTCGGTTGCCACTATAAACACAAAGGTCACCGGCCCGGTCAATTCCTGGAATCCCGGTCCGGAGAGATCGATGCGTTCCAAATCCCAGTCCCCCCGCACTGCGACCGGCTGTTTGGGACCCAACAGGTTCGTAGAGAGATTCAGGGAAGAGCGCACGGCGAAATTGCGGGTGCCGCCGGTTCCGCCGCGGGTGACCTTGAAGTCCAGGGATTGCAGGTTCAGGACCTGGCCTTCCGCGGGTTCAAGCGTGATGCTGAAATACTCCTGGTTGTCATATGCCTGCTGCACATCCGTGCGGGAGGAATTATTGATGACAGACAGCGTGTCCACAGCTCCGCTTTCATCGGTGCGGAAACGGTTCAGTCCTCCGGCGTTGGCGGCCGGACCGCTGTTCAGATCCGCAAGGGAAAAGGCGGGGCTGAAGCCTTCGACGTTATGCGTGAACGCATACCTCGCCACCTGCGGGCGGGTGTTTACAATCAGCTCGTATGTTTTCTCATCGCTGTCAAAGCCGTCGCTGACATGAATGGTGATGGCATGGATATCTGCGGCTGTGGGGGTGCCTCCGAGGGTTGCGGTGCCGTCACCGTGGTCGGTGAAAGCAATCCAGGCCGGCAGGGCGCCGGCCGAGAAACTGAGCGGGTCGCCGTCCGCATCCCCGGCCAGAATCGTGGCCGTGTAAGGCTCAAATTCCGTGGCTTCGGGCAGAGATTCGGTGAGAAGGATTGGTGGAGAATTCCCACTTTCGGGGAATATGGTCAGATCATAAATCTGCCAGGTGATGTAGTCGCCATCTGTAACCGAAAGCGTGATTTCATACGTTCCGGCCTCCGACGGGGTGCCCGCGAGCAGTCCCGTCCCGTCACCGTTGTCGGTGAACGAGAGTCCACTAGGCAATGCGCCCGAGGTCAGCACCAGATCGGTGGAGGGCGTGTCTTCATCGGACGTGCTGACAGAATAGCTGTAGGCCTGGCCCACCGTCGCGACAGAGACGGGTTCGGAGGTGAAGACCGGTGGAATCAAGGTCACTCCGCTTGGGGACTCCCCCGTGATCTTTAGATCGTCGATGTTCCAGCCATAGGAGACGTTCGAGGCGTCGGTTTGAAGTTGGAACCGGATGTAAACCTGAGCCTGGTTATTGACGGCGGTCGGAAGATTGATGGTTTGCAAACCCCAGGAGCTTTCGTTGTAAGCGCCGTTGCTTTGCCAGAGCGGTGTCGTTGTCCAGGTGCTGCCATCGAGGGAATAGTGAATCCGGGCATCGTCACGGTGGCGGTTTCCGGGGGCGCCGGTCTGCTGAAATGCCAAGCCCAGCCAGCGTCGGAATTCCAGTTTGATGTTGGTGCGGTTGATGGTGCTGAAGGGCGGGAGGGTGGCGAAAACAGTAAGATTGTTTTCGTAGTTCCCATTCAGGTGGGTGCCGAGCGCCTGGGTGCCGGTATGGGCCGCTCCGGGGCCGCTTACCGCGCTTTGATTGGGTGTCCCGACCTCCCAGTTGCCGGTCAGGACGAGCCCGTCGGCATTTTGGAATGTGTTGCTGTAAAGGGTCATGGGCCCGCTGCTCCCGCCGGTGGCGGGCATCAGGAAGCCGTTGGGCAAAACCGACTCGGTGCCGTCGGGGGCTGACACCACCACGTCGTAATAGCCTTTGTCGATCCCGGCCGTATCCACGCGGAAATCGATACGTTCGCCCACCGGCACCACCCGGTAGGCCTGCACTGCCGACGATCCTTCGCGGCGCAGTCGCACATCGCTCCCGGGGACAAAACCGCTGCCGGCCACGGCCATGGCAAAGTTGTCGGTGTTGTTGCCTTCGGCGGGAAGCACAGAGGCGATCGCCGCCGGCTGTGCTGTTTCCGACATCAGCCCGATAACCGCCAGGGAAAAAGGCTGGGGGGTATTGTTGTGCAAGCCCCCCTTATGTGTGATTTGTATAGTATAGGTCCCGGCGGCCGGGGCGGGAATCCAAATCTGTTCGGCGGGATCGGTGAAGTTGTCGCCCGTGGTGGCGTGGGAGGTATAGAGACTGCTGTCAAATGCCGGGGTGTCGCCCTGTCCGGCGGTGAACGGCATGACGTAGGGCTGGTACACCTTGTCGTCCGGTCCCAGAATCCGCATGTCCAGATCGTTCATCAGCCGCGGACTGCGGTCTGTGCTCGTCGTGGACTGCGAGGCTCCCGCCACATCCAGCCAGGCGAGACTGGCGCGGATAGGTGTGGCGCCATCGCCGGTGTAGGTGTAGCTCCAGGTCTGCCCCGGGTTCAAACGTTCTTCACGCAGCACCCGGGAATAAGGATTTTCCGCATGCTGCCGAATGAGCTTGCCGGCGGCATACACATTGACCGCGCCCCAACCGAAGGTGTAATCCGGGCCTGGATTCCCGCGATCCGTGGCGGTGTTCATCAACAGGGCTTTGTGGGTCGAGGAGCGGAAATAGTGGCCGGGCATGCGCAGGCGAACATAATCAATCAACAGCGCCGCACTGCCCGCCGCGTTGGGGGAGGCCATGGAGGTGCCGGAATAGGTGCTGGTTCCGGTCGTGTCTCCCGTGGTGGAGAGCACACTGCTGCCCTTGGCGACAAAGTCCGGTTTGATACGTCCGTCAAATGCGGGGCCGCGCGAACTGCTCCCGGAAATAGTGCCGCCACTGACATAGTTCCCCTCGCTGTCGCGGGTGATCGCGGTGATGTTTCCGATGGCGATGATGTTTTTGGCGGGCGGATGATTTCCGCCCAGGGTTTCAAAATTGGACCCGCTGTTGGCGGAGGCGTAGAAATGAACGTAGTACGGATAATCCCGCATCACGCTGTCAAAGCTTGCGGAACTGCTGGTATAACGGGTGTTGGGCTCAGCGCCCAGGGAAGTGTTGCCAATGACGGATTTTATCTCCGACTCGCCGGTGGCGGGATTGATGGCGCTGTGCAACTGCCCCGGCCAGGCCATGCTATAGGTTTGGACATGACTCGTGGTTTGCTGGATCAATGCACGTATCCACGTCCGCGGGGTCATGCCCTCCACATTCGAATTATATCCCCAGGCCGACACGGTCCCGGCCACATGGGTCATGTGATTGCGGTTCGCGTTATCATACCAAGGCGTTTCCTTTACCACGACACGGCTCCCTCCGCCGGAGGGCAATTGGAACTCCGAATGCTCGTAAATTTCCCCGTGGTCATTGATGCTCACATACAGGCCGTCTCCACTGAGAGTGCTTTCCACGGCGGGGTCAAACCCCGGATTCCACCGCACCAAATTCACCCCGGTGGTCACGGCGGCTCCCACGTTCATGGTCCAGACGTAGCGGGGAACCCCGTTCTCGAACCCTTCCAGATAATACCCCCGTCCCGCCTCCATGCCGCCAGCGGACAACCCGAGTTCTTCCGCATGCAGGCGTATCAGTTGTTGGCTCAACGCCTC
This sequence comes from Kiritimatiellia bacterium, assembly GCA_040905625.1. Classification (GTDB taxonomy): domain Bacteria; phylum Verrucomicrobiota; class Kiritimatiellia; order SS1-B-03-39; family UBA6053; genus UBA6053. The sequence goes on along the minus strand of JBBDRC010000034.1, from coordinate 2,715 downwards.
CACATCCCGGACCCATTGGGCGTAGGCCTCCCGTTCCTCATCATTCAGATCCAGCGGGAATTGCCTGCGCTTTTCCTGCAGCAGTGCATGGGTCGCCTGGATTTCAGTCAGGTCCGTTTCCGGAAAATCCTCAAGGATGCGCTGCAATACCAGACGTTGATCCATCGGCAGCTTTTCGGCGAGGGCCTCCGGATCCGCGGAGGGGAAGATTCGCCCCCGGACTTCAGAGGGACCCAGGCGCACTTCAGGTCCGGCATCCTCTGCTTCCCGCCCGGACCTCTCACCCTTGTGCATCGTTTCCGTTGATGCCCCGGAGTTGAGTCCGGCCGAAGCGACAGACAACTTCGCAGATTCGGCAGTCTCACTGTCCGTGGTGTCCTGAACCGACTTCTCAGCCCCGGCCTGAGAGGTGGTAACATTCACAACTTCTTGATTTACAACAACGTTTGAAATAAGATGCCATGTCAAAATCCCCCCCACCAGCAGGACCAGCAAGATTAAAAACACCACCGCAAAAGATTTAAAGGGTTTCATTACCCTCCATCATACCCCGTATAGGGTATGAAGTTGTAAAAATCTTGATAATCTTTTTAACTCCCGATGAGTTTGAACCTGCTGTATCCCTGATAACAAAAACCCCCGGACGTCATGAGGCGCGGCCGCATGCGCAGGATGGCGGGAGTTGCTCCCCCTTATCATATTTTACCACGCAATTCTTTGTATTCCGTCCACCTGATCAAAATGAGTGTCCCGGCTGACGACAGGCATCCGATGCTGTGATGCCAAGGCGGCGATCCACACGTCATTTGCGGGGATGGGGGTTCCGTCCCGTTTTAACTGATGACGGATCTGGCTGTATTCAGGTAAGGTTTGAATGTCCGGCTACAGAATCCGAGCGCCTCTCATAAGCTGGGTCATCCAGTTTAAGAGTTCGGTTTTATAAGAGGATCCATCCACACCGAAACGATACTCTCCGAGTGAAATAAGATTCAGTACCAACTGTGGGCAAGGCCGCAAAAGTTCCAGCAGTTTTCTATCCCGTGCCGCCAAAGCGGATATCGCGTTCGTATCCAGAATCATGACCACATTTCCGGATCAATTTTCTGAAAATCGGCTTCAGCCAATATCGTTTCCACCTCACGTTGCGCTTTGGACGGCACCTTCGGTAACGAATCCAACCAGGTTCCGACCGACGCGGGTTCAGGCTGCTCGAAACTGTGTTCCAGGCATTTCTCCATATAGTGACTTAATGTCCACCCGTGCAGGGCCGCTTTGGATTTGGCTTTCCGCACCAGATCATCTTTTAAAATCAACGTCGTTTTCATTAAACCGTATGTACGGTTAATCCGTAAATAGTCAAACTATTTCATAGGCTCCAACACGACCACAAATTCGCCTTTGGAACTGTGGGTTTCTCGGCCATAAAGGTGTGGAACACCGGCACGGGAAAGAGGGCGGCGAGGACTTCCAGGATCAGTCCACCGATGGCGGCGGCGGCCATGGGGCGGAGGAGTTCGCCGCCGCTTTCGAGGGCGAAGGAGAGAGGGACGAAGCCGAGGATCACCGGCAGGGTGGTCCAGACCTTAATTTGATAGCCGTAAATGGCAGAATGAATCGCAAATTCAAATGCACCCCGAAGGCGGTGCGTTCACCTTAGCCCATGGCTGACGCTTCAGCGTCCGCCATGGGAAATATGCCCCCGGAACGAACTCGGTATCCTGTAAGGATACTTCACCCCCGGAGGTAAGGCAACCTTTCAGGCTGCATGAATTCCTCGAAACATCCATTCCCAGGGTGCCCTCCTTCGTCGGGAACCCCGGGCTATGGTGAATGCACCCACTTCGGGGTGCGGCGACCCATACGCATTTCACAGGGTTCATTTGAGTAGAGGATCAACATTTGAATCTGCGATCTGAATCCTGGATTTTCGCCTTCAAATTGAGGTCTGTGGAAAAGGAATCAAGAATTTGTTGTCGGATCCCACACCTTTTGAAAATCGAAATTCCGGAAATATTTGATATTACGGGTGGCGAACTCCGTCACGCCATGATGCAGGAGCGTAAGCGCGGTTCGGGAATCATAAATTTTTCGAAACGCAAAATCGTGTTCACGCGCGTATTTCCAAAGCCGGGTATGCATGGACCGGCTTTCTTCGGGGAAGCCGACAATTCGCCACTTTGGATGTTTGTGGCATAGAAGAGTATATTGGTGTCAATGGAGATCATAAAATCAGATCCGCCGGGTTGGGCCCGGATTCCCGGGAGGCCTGTTTCAGTTCCTCGTCGTTCAAAAATGTCCAGCCCAGAGCTTTGGGGGCGGGCAGTGTCCATGAAGTGTCATCCGGATTTTCCGGGTAAATTGAAATCATGTATTCCAAACCTCTCCGGGTCAGCTCGGCAAGTGAAACCTGACGTTTTTGGGAAAGGCGCTTGGCCTTTTTATACACATCATCCGGAAGTTGTATTTGTGTCCGTATCATAATGTAGAATTTACATCACATCAGTTTGATGTCAAGGCCTGAGTTAGAGGTTCGATTCCGAATGCCGGGAGAGCCGTAATTTCTGTTTCCGAGGATCACCGGCAAGGGGGTCATAATTGTGGGTGTATGGCGGCGTAGGTGCGGCACTCCGTGACGGACAACAAAACCCGCTTGTCTAGCAAGACCCCGTTCGAAAAGCCATTTGGTCCTGAGATGGATGCGCCATGCAGAGGGAG
>JBBDRC010000033.1:0-10816 GCA_040905625.1 Kiritimatiellia bacterium | reverse complement strand
AGGGGGGGATAAAAAGGAAATGAGTTCCTTTTCCTGGATATTGCGCCGCGCCCCGCAAGCGGGACTTGCGCTGCGAGTTACTGGTACAGGGGACACTTCTGATTATTCAACACCAAAAGTGCCAGCGCAATTTTCACCGAGATCAGAGAGTCTGAAATTATCGGAAATAAAAGAGAATCCGGAATCGGGAAAAGACTACCGCGGGGGAAACAACTGACTCTGGGGCACGGGCTGTTCGTACTGACTGGAACTGCGCCACTGCAATTCGATCCGGGCATCGTAGAACACCTTGTGCGAGATTTCGACCCGAATCGGGTATTGTTGTCCGGCGGTAAGTTCGATGAATCCGCTTCGTGGATTCTTCTCGTTAGTGGCGTCGATCACCAGAGTGTCCCCGACCCAAAGCTGCCCTCGGGAATGAGCGCCCATTTCCAATACAAAGCGGTAATTTTCTGAAAAGTGCGGCTGAATCAAGCCGGTCCATCGTGCTGAATATCCTCCCTTGCGAGAGCCTTTTTTCAGGTCAAGTCCGGGATAGGGAGACCGTTTTCCCCAACGGAACTTTACTGAAGGATCCACCCGCGTGCCCACCAAGTCCGTCCAGGCCAGATCCTGAAAATATTCACCCCGGAGTCCGGTGCCACTGCTGGCAACCGGTCCGTCATCATCCTGGATCCGAATCGTGGGCGCATACCCTTTTTGGTTGTAGTGGGGGGTGGAGCTTGCGACAAAAACGAGGCTGCGGTCTTTCTGCCATACCGAGTTGTCGAGGACTTCCAACGACAGGGTGACCTTGTCGCTTCCGGCGGGAATGGTGATGCGGCCGGGCAGCGCCAGGTAATCCAATCCGGGTGCCGCATCGCCCGCGATTCCGTATTCAACCAGCAGAGGCCGGGCACTGTCCCCACTCCGGGTGATGGTGATCGGCACAGTCCCCCCGCCCGCTTCGCTCAGCGTCACATCGTTTGACCAGCTCACGCTTGGCTGTCGGTCGGTCGCGGGATAAAGCTGTTCGGCGGGCACGGGTTCTCTGGGCGTATTGAAACTCTGCCACAGCAACGACGCGGCGGCATCCGACCTGTTGCTGAACATCTCCATCTTCAGGTCGTATTTCTTTCCGGCTTCGAGATCGATGCTCCCACTCCAGCGCCGCCTGGTCCAGGAATCGATCACTTGTTCCCCATTAACGTACAGCCGTGTTCCCGGTCGAACGGTAGAAAACGTGTATCGCTCGCTGAAACGCGGCTGCACGAATCCGGTCCAGCGAATGCTGAGGTTGTTTGCTTCGATTCCCTCCGGCAAGGGATCGGATTTGAAGTTGAAATCCACCGTTGGATCGATGCGCGTGATCTTCAGCGTCTCAAACACCTTGTCACTGAAATAGTCGCCGCGCAGTCCCGTGCCGGTGCCTGCGGGAGCGGCGGGCCGGGTTTCCGCCTGTACAACCGCGCTCGGGGCCGGTCCCTTGGCGGTGAATGCGGTCACCCGCACCCTGTAGGTTGTTCCGGCTTTCAAGCCGGAGCTGATGGTATAGGCGGTGACGTCGGGCAGAAGGGTGTTCACCGTTTGAAACGCCGCTCCATCCTCGGAAACCTCGATCAACAAGCCGTCGACCGGGGATTTCGGAGGAGACCAGCCCAGCTTGATTTGTCCCGTGCCCTGTGCGGTCGCGACAAGATTTTCGACGGGAGCAGCCTCCGTGGTGACTTCAGGCGCGTAGCCGGTGAACAGGGTCAGCAGACTGCCGCCGTTCCGACCGGGAGCGACCCCCGGCTCCAACAACCGGGTTTCCCCGCCGCGGGTCTCCCGGACAGGATGAAAGGGCTGTTTGCGCATAACGGATTCCCCCACCGTGGCCGAAAAGGACGCGTTTTCGACGTTGAACATCACCTTTTCGGGATCGCGGTCCTTGTTCGAGTAAATAAATCCGCCGAGAACCTCGGTTTGGGCGCCGTTGCGTGAATCGATCAAGACGGCGTCATCCTCCGTTTTATAACCCATCACCCAGGCCGTGCCGCCATCGTTCAGCACCTTGGTTTTGAACTCATAGCCCTCGGTGTTGAGTTGGCGAACCCAGAAATTGCCCCCTCGAAGGGTGAGTTCCCCGAGGCAGACATCCTCGAAAAACACATCGCCACTGCCTGCCCGTTTTTCGAAGCGCATCCATTCATTGCCGATCACACTCGAAAGCACCACGGTGCGGGGACCGGCCTGCACGAAAGTGAGCCCGGCATAACTGCCGTCAAAACGCTCAAAAACCACGACCGGCGATGTGCCGTCCTCGAAGATAATGGTGCCGCCGGGGATACCGCCCGGTTTGTTCCAATTGCTTGCATCCAGTCCGGTGATCCGTTTCACATTGCCCCGGACGCGGACTTCGCCGAGAATGACGTAGGGAGTGCCTTTGGGCAAATACACCGTGCTTTTACCCGAATCGATCGCCTGCTGAAAGGCATCGGTCCAGTCGTTGACGGTAATTTTTCTGCCGTCCTCGCGCACGACCTCTTTTTGGACCGGCTGAAATGCCTGGATATTGATCCAGTCCTCGAGATCATCGATCTCCACTTCGGGGGTTTCCCGGACGGGAAGATGCAGGGAACGCGGCGGGGAGGGAAATAACGAAAGCACTGGATTCGACGAAAACTCCGTCACCACCGGCCCGGGGATTTGCACGACATTTCCCGCCGTTTGATCGATGGCCAGCTTGTAACCGCTGGTTTTGAGATCCCGTACAAAAAGTCCCGCGCGGTTGACCAGGGCCGCGCGTCCCGACGCGGCATCCGTTCCCTGCAAATCCGATTCCAGAAGGGTCAGCAGCGCGGCCCCCATGTTCTCGATGGCGGGAACGGCGTTGATGCTGCTCAGCCGTCGCATGGAGAGGCACTGGCCATCGTTCGAGAGGCCCACTATATTCTGCCCCTCCAAACGGATATGTTCCATGGTCACGCTGTTGACCGCGTGCTTCAAAGAAATGCCCACATCGAAACCTTTGACGCTGACATGTTTGATTAAACACGGCCCCTGCTCGTCGGTGTAGCCGAGGTCCAGACCGATCCGCCCCGCTCCGTCGCCGGAGCGGATGGTGACATGGTGCATCGCCCCCTGGTTGTTGGCGACATACTGGATGCCGATGGCACCGGGATTGCCGCTGCCAGTATCGACCGTCAGATTGCGCAACCCGTTCCGAAAGCGTTGCGCGGGCGCCCGGCCAGTCCAGATGACCGATTTCGGCTGCGAAGGCACCCCGTAGCCGGTGGCGTGGTCGGGAAGTCGGATGATGGTCCCCGCCTCACTCTGACCCTGCAGAATCTGCCGGTTTTGACGGTGTCCCCATTGCAGGGTGTCGGAAACCAGATACGTGCCGTTCGGCAGGTAGATGATCTCATGTTTTTCGCTGAGCGCCCGTTGGATAGCAGCGGTCGAATCGGTTTTGCCTGTCGGATCGGCATTGAACGGAGCCTGAGTCACGTCTGCAACCCCGGAATCCGCTGGAAAAAGGATATTCTCCGCCCAAACGGCGGAAGTGTGAAGCACAAGACAAAGACAACCGAGAATGAAATTTTTCATAGAAGATTATAATATAATAAAAAGGAGGATGGAGCATCGAAAAAGAAAGGCACATTTCGTTTATGGTAAACAAAAACCGGGTGTCACCGCGAAAAAAAGCCATCCCGAACGGGATGGCTTTGGGTATTCAGGAGGAGGGGGCTTATGCGTTCCGGCGTCGGAAAAGCAGGAGGGCTCCGAGCGCCAGACCGACCAAGGCCAAGGTGCCGGGTTCGGGGATGACGGTAGCGGAGAAGCTATCGATCTCCAGGTTGTAAGACGTTCCGCTCGGTGCATTATCATCGAACGCAAATAACCCAACGCCAATGATGTCGGTCAGGGTGCTGCCGAGCACGGGGCCCGTGGCGTTTCCGCCGCCCATGCCTGTGGAGGTTCCGCTGGACAAGGTGGACAAGCTCCAATTGTCTGTGGCGAGGTCCGCGCCGGAGCGGGTGTTCGATCCCTCAACGAGTGCCGTGGAGTTGAAATAAACGCCACCCGCAGTCACAACCGCAAAGCGGGCTGTCTCATACTCGGCAAGCGAGGTGATGTTGACGCTGAGACTGTCAAGACTGAAGTTGGAAGATTGATCCAAAGATACCGTCTGAGAGGAGAATCCGTTCAAGTAATCGGCTTTACTAAAGACCAATACAGCACCGGCGGTGGAGGCATTAACTGAAGTATTCGACGCATCGAATCTGATCCGGTCTGCAGATCCATTCTGGATGACCTCAAGCGAGGTGGTCGCTGTAAAGCTCGATCCGCTGTTGCGACGGGCAATCGCATTCCCGCCGTAAAAAGTCCCTGATTTTCCAGAAGGAGCCGTGTATCCCGAGGTGGGACTCAAGGCAGTGCCAGTGTCGTAGGCGAAACTACTCTCGACATTGTCACTCTGGCCACCATCATTCATTTGGGCGTTATCACCCGTCTGCGTCCGCGACGTGGCCTGGGTGGATGTGACGTAGTCACCGCCCCAGTCAACCATCAAGGCTGCGGAAGCGGGGAGAACCGAGGCGAGTATCAGTGTGGGGATGATTGTTTTTTTCTTCATTTGGTTTCCTGGGGTCAGGATTCTTAGTTTACATTGTAAGGATACAACAACCTCTAAAAAAAAGTCCCCACAAAAAAGACTTTAATTTAGTTTATTGTAAACAAAAAGAAACATCGGGCATTATACCCGCAGTTTGCCGGGAATCAAAACGGTTTTGGGGGTCTGGGGCAGCCCGCATTCATTCCGGTTCATTTGACTGGTCACCAAATCCACTGCGGCAGGTCGCCCCGATGCCATTGCATGGGGATCCAACGATCAGGCCACTCGTTGGATTCACCCCTGAGCAGCGGACAAAGAGAACGGCCATCTCCCTGAAAACCGCCGCCCGCCAGTTCCGCCAGTGTGGGTAAGAGATCCTGGGGCGTAACCAGACGGTCGCAAACCGTATCGGCGGGGATGTGCTCCGGCCACCGCCAGAAAAACGGCACCCGGATGCCGCCCTCGTACAGGCCGCCCTTCTGCCCACGCAACCCGGCGTTCCAGCGAATCCGGTTCCGGTCATTGGCGGAGGGACAGGGGCCGTGATCGGATGTGAAAATCACCAGGGTGTCGTCGAGGTGGCCTGCGGATTCCAATGCGGTCAGGATGCGCCCCGCGTTCCAGTCGATATTTTCCACCATGCCGTAGATACGCGCGAAGGTCTCGGGCAGATCGGCCTTCCGGAACCGTCCGACCCATTCCTCGCCGATATGCAGGGGAGTGTGCGGGGTGTTGAAGGCCAGGCAGGCGAAGAACGGCGTGTCCTGCTGAATCGCGTCGGTGATAAATCGCAGGGCCGCGTCACTAAACACGTCCGCACAATAGCCGGTGGTGGATATCAGATGTCCGTTGTGCAGCAAGTCCGGATCGAAATACGCGTCCCGGCCGGTATTGGCGGGTTGTCAGAGTCCGCCCCCGGCGTGAACGAGGCTTTCGTCGAACCCCCGGTCAACCGGACGCATTGGGGCGCAGTCACCGAGATGCCATTTCCCGAACAGCCCGGTTCGGTATCCCCGTTCCGCTAGAATTCCGTGCAGGATCGGGATGCGGGGATCGAGCATGGACCGTCCCTGGTAGGTGTCGATGGCCCGGGTACGGTAGGGGTGCAGACCCGTGAACAGCGCGGCCCTGGCGGGAGTGCACACTGGACCGCTGCATGTGCGCGTAAACCGCATACCCTCCCCGGCGATGCGGTCGATATGAGGGGTATGAATCCAGGGATTCCCGTGTACCCCCACATCCCCGTAGGCCAGGTCGTCGCACAGAATCAGGAGAATTCCATTGGGTGACTTCATCATCGCGGCCTGCGGCTTTCCAGTCGGAAAAAGCCTTTCTCGTGAGGGACATGGGTTTCCAGGACAGTAAACGAAGCGTCGGGCTCTCCTCCCAAACGGTCCCGCACAGTGGTCCATTGAGCATCAAGCAGCGACTGTTTCTGTTGAATGCTGTACAGAAGACGGTCGTCCGACTCGAAGCGCAGGCGGAGGGTGTGACCGTCGGACAGTGGTTCCGCCTCCACCTGGAAAGGGCTGGGCTCGGGTGCGCGGCCCAGCGGCTGCAACCGCTCCGGCTCCACCGTGCCCCGCACCACGCCCACTTCATCCAGTCGGCCCTCAAACGATCCCTGCCCGTCGGCACCGATCTGGAGGGCCGCGTTCCCCGTCGTCCCCTGCGCCGGGGTGGAGACGGGGTCCACGACATCATCCAACACAAAACGCACCTCGTCGGCCCGGGGATCGACAATCACCGCCACATGATGCCAGGCAGTGTCTGGGATCGCCAGGGAGGACATCACCACGGTGGACCCCAGTTTAATGCCCAGGCGGTTGTACCCGGTGGCTCCTCCCAGATCGCCCAGCGTGGCGAGAAACAGATAATCCCCGGGTTTGTGCAGAACCGGATTGCGGTCCGCCACCGTCGGACCGGACGGCAGGCGATCCAGTTTCACCCAGGCCTCCAGGATGTAACTGTCGGATCCGAAATCCAGCCGCGCGTCGTCCGCCACCTCCACGTGCTGCCCCTCCCCGTCCAACTCCAGCGACCACTGATTGTCCTCGCCCAGCACCAGGTCCTCGGCGTGAGGCGTGTCGGAGGAAAAAGCAGGTCCGCCGGAATCGCCCACCCCCTGCCCGTCCCGGGCAAAGGGCAAGCGGTCCGCGAACGATTGCTCAAAGCGCCATAACATCCGGTCCCCCGCCATCACGTGCGGATCTCCACTGTGAATCCGCTGTTCGGCAAGATGCCGCTCCAGATCCCGGCGAATGCCCGCGTAGGCGATGCGGTCGGCCAGATTGGGCTCCCCGTGTTCGGGCAGCAGCTCGAAGGGATTCGATTCCAGATCAAACAACTGGGTGACCCGGGTGGCGCCTCCGTTTGCCTCGGTGGCGATCAGTTTGAAGCGTCCGTCGGTCACCGCGCGAATTCCGGGGAGATCTCCTCCGGCGTACAGTCCGGTCAGCACCTCCCGGTGGGTGGAGGTTGCGCCTTCCAAAACGGAACGGAAACTGGAACTGTCCACCGGAGGTGCCCAGGTGGCGGGAGGATCGATCCCGGCCAGGTCGCAGAGCGTGGCAAAGCTGTCATGTAGATAGATCAACGCCTGTGACCGGCTGCCGGGTTCGATCCCCGGTCCCATCACAATATACGGCACCCGCCAGGTATGCCCGTACAGATTCTGCTTGCCCTGGAGACCGTGTCGACCGATGGCGATGCCGTGATCGGAGGTGAAAATCACATAGGTGTTTTCGAGCAGGCTGTCGGCGGTATCCCCGTCCCCGTCGGGATCCTCCAACTGATCCAACACCCGGCCCACCTGGGTGTCGATCCAGTCAATGGCGGCAAAATTTCGGCCGATCTCGTTACGGACCACCGCCTCGGTTCGGTATTTTCCGATTCCGTCCGCGGAAACTTCGTCCCGCACATTCAAGTGGCCATTGTCAAAAGGATGGAAGGGAAAATTAGCCGGGATACCGGTCGGGGCATCCACGGGAAGATGATTCAGGGGCAGAGGTGGCGCGTCCGGATTGAGGTCAATGCCGCCGGGGTTGTTGGTATTGACCGCGCCGTAGCGGGCGGCGAGATCGGGGCGGGCGTTCCGGGTGTCATGCGGATGGGAAAATCCGAGATAGAGTAAAAACGGTTTCCCGGCGGGCTGATGGTTCGCCCGCCAGTGATCCAGAAAGTCCAACGCCCGGTCGCCGTGCCACTCACTGCCTTCTCCGTCGGTGTTGCCCCGTTTGGTGGCGTCGGCCACCACCGTGAATTCATTGTTGGCGGTGGGATAACTATTGCCCTCTTTGCAGGTGCGGTAGGTGGCATAAGGCAGGTCCACGGCGTCGCTGCGAACGCCGCGATTGAAAATTCCCGGCAGGGTCACAGCCGCGGTGACGCCCTGAGTGTTCCGCCAGATCGACTTGCCGGTCATAATGCTGGTGCGGGAGGGCTGACATACCGCCGGCGCGTTCGCGCCCATTATGCGGGCCTGATGAAAGAGCATTCCCTGCTCCGCGATCCGGTCAATATGCGGGGTTTGAATGTCGTAGGGGGTTCCGTCCCCTTTATTCTCCGACGCCTCATGCCGTCGGTAGGCTCCCACGGAATAGGTGTCCTGATCGTCGGTGATGATGAATACGAAATTCGGGGGAACAGGCACCGGATCCGGGATCCCCTCCCGCTCTTCACCGTAAGAGGAAGCCTCGTCATTCACATTCACCGCCCGGACCGCGTAAAAGTACGACTGACCGTTGACCAGACCGGTGTCGGTGTACCCGGAGGTGGTCGGACTGGCGATCACGGTGTAAGGACCGCCGGAGACTGCGGATCGTCCGACTTCATAGCGGTCAAATCCGAACCCTCCGACCGGGTCCCAGTCCAGGATCACCCGCTCGTCCCGGCCCAGCGCGGTCAGTCCTGTGGGCACCGGGGGGACATCGGGGTCTCCGGGTTTCACCAGCAGAAGCGCGTTGAGATGCACGTTGCCAAATCCCAGGGCGTTGTGGGTGATAGACTGGGTCGTGGCGTCTGCGGTGAAGCTGCCCACCGCGTGTTGTCCCCAGCCGCTTCCCCCCGCCTCCAGGTCGACCGTGTTGCCCTCCCCGTCTCCATAGCGCATCACCCGTCCGGTCAGCCCGGAGCGCTGATCATTGTAAAAAACCTGAAGCTGATACGTCTCTCCCACCGTGAGACCGGACAGGGTCTGCGTGCCGGAGGTGATGCCCGACTCCGAATCGGTCAGCGATCCCGCCACGGCATCGAAGTTCAAATCGCCGGTGGAGGGCGATCCGCCGCTCACGGACGACAGACTGCGGGAACCCGGTGCGGGGGTGAAAGCCAGGTCCTGATAATCCCCGCCGACAAACGTGACATCCATTGCTCCCAGAGGTCCTCCGTCGGTGACCGTGGCTCCGCTTCCCCCGCTGAAGGCGAAAAGAATTTCGCCCTCCACAAGCTGGGCTTTTCCGGTGGTATCCACGGCGGGAGACCAGGTGATCGGAGCCGGGTAGGCACGAAAGAGGAAGAGGGCGGCCGCCCACCAGGCGACCGCCGCAACAAAAGACCGCATGGGATCAGGAATCAGCGGCGGCGAAGCAACAGTATTCCGGCCAATGCCAGCCCGACCAAGGCGAGAGTGCCGGGTTCGGGAATGACTTGGATCGCAACACCGTTGATCGGATTGAATTTATGGTCGGCTGTGTCCGCCACTCTGGAGGCTTCGATAAGCACACTGTCCCCGTCGGCGATGTTGGTCACATCGAAGAAGTACCAGTCCGCTTGGTTTTGAGCTTGCAACGTAACGGATTGGGAAACCCCGCCAACCGCAACGTCACCCGGAAAATCCAGGGGGTTTGTCCCACCCGTCGCGGTTTCATTTGCACCCACCAGAATACCAATTCGCAATTCCGAGGGAGTGCTGGCGTTGAAATCAATTCGCAACACGTCGTGGAGATTATCATCATTGAGACTAAAGTCGTAAATCGAACCGGGAGTAAAGGTGCCTGCGGGAAGATTGTCCGGGTCTTCAATAGAAATCGCCGAATCGGGATCCGAGGCTCCGGCATTCTGCAGAACGAAATCAACCGACCCGCTGTTCACCTTTAGAACGTCATGGGGCGTGCTGCTGGTGTCATCCTCGAAAAAGATGTACGCTTCGTCACCGAATCCGGCGGTAAACCAGTCGGCCTCGTCGAAGGTGGAGCCCGCCGTGGTAATGATGGGCGCACTGAACGCGGGAAACGCGGCCAGTAACAGAACGGGAAGCAGTAGGGATTTTTGCATAGTCATGAGGTTCTCCTGTGTTGAAAAAGCATTCTGACCGGAATTGATCAGAAAGCAGAATGATACAACAACCATCAGAGAAAAATCCCGAAAAAAAATACATGGGTTTAGTTTATACTAAATAAGGCTTGTTTTAAGCTTTTTTCGTTAGTAATTTACCTGGGATCAGGATGGTTTTCGGGGTTTCGGGCAGCCCGCATTCATTCCAGTTCATTTGACTGGTCACCAAATCCACCGCGGCGGCGGCAACCAGCGCCACCTGCTCGTCAATTCCCTGAAAAGGTCCATGGGGGGAGGAGACCCCGGGACAGTACAAATCTTCCGGTCCGGGTCCTGGAAACCCTCTTTCCGCCGTCCAGGTCATCGGTTCATAGCGGGTGGTGATGACCGCATCGGGTTTATGGCACCCGCACCAGTCCTGAAAATTCTTTTTCGTTACGCCCCCATCCACCCGGATGAGCGGCGGGACATCGCCGATCGTCCCTCGAAATTGAAAGCCCAGAAAGGCGGACAGCCAGCGGTGCTTCACCCGCTCATCAATCGGCCAGGTGGTTAAAAACCCAATGCGGTGATACCCCTTTTCCCGGAGTGACTCCAACAGAAGATAGAGGTTATGAAATTGGTCAGGGATGGCCTGATGCATCCTGTTTTGGTCATGAAGGTAGCCCGCGTTGACAACCGCCACGTCGCGCCAATCGCCCGCATCTAAGATTTCCACAGGCAGGTAGGGGCAACAGACCAGCCCCCGGAACCCCCGGGTCCGTATCATTTTATGAAAAGCTTTTGCTTTCCCTTTCCAATCAGAGGCGGCAAACCAAACCTGATCGTAGCCCAGTCGATCGAGCCGTTCGTGGATTCCCTGGTTCAGGGGTTGTAAAAACAAATCGGTTTTTTGCTGCTCCACAGGCTCAGCGGTCAAAACGGCTACCTGCTCCCTGAGGTCGTCCTGATTCTGCTTGCGAAGAT
>JBBDRC010000032.1:1347-10922 GCA_040905625.1 Kiritimatiellia bacterium | reverse complement strand
AATTGGCGGTGGCCCCGGCGGCTACCCGGCGGCATTTTATGCGGCGGATCTCGGCATGAAGGTCACTGTAATCGATAAGGAACTCAATCCGGGTGGAGTCTGCCTCTTCAAAGGCTGCATCCCCTCCAAAGCCCTGTTGCACGTGGCCAAAGTGCTCAATGAATCCAAAGAGGCCAAAGCGTGGGGCATCGATTTTGGAGAAACCACCGTGGATATTGATAAACTCCGCAGCTTCAAAGAAAGCGTGGTCACCAAACTGACCGGCGGCCTCGGCATGCTCTCCAAACAACGGGGCGTGGAATTCATCCAGGGAACCGCGACCTTTGTCGACAGCCACACCCTCTCCGTGGAAACCGTGGACGGTAAGACCAGAGAACTCAAATTCGAGAAAGCCATCATCGCCACCGGTTCCCGGCCCACGAAAATTCCCGGACTCTCTATCGACTCCCCCCGGGTGGTTGATTCCACCGGTGCCCTGGAACTTCCCTTCATTCCCAAGAACATGCTGGTGATCGGCGGCGGCTACATCGGTCTGGAAATGGCAACAGTCTATCATGCCATCGGTGCCGAAATGACTGTGGTGGAAATGACCCCCAATCTGCTCCCCAGCGCGGACCGCGATCTGGTGCAGCCGTTACAGAAACGGTTGACCAAGCAGTTCAAAGAATTCAAAATGAAAACCAAGGTGTCCAGGCTCGAGGATGTCGGCGACAGCGTCAAAGTCACATTTGAGGATGACAAAGGCAACGTAAGCGAGGAAAACTTCGAACTGGTCCTGATGTCCATTGGACGCCGCCCCAACTCGGAAGGCTTTGGACTGGAGAACACCGAAGTCAAAGTGAACGAGCGCGGCTGGATCGAAACCGACAGTCAGCGCCGCACCCACGATTCCCACATCTGGGCCATCGGCGATGTGGCGGGCGAACCCATGCTCGCCCACAAAGCCACCTACGAAGGCAAAGTGGCCGTCCAGGCCATCATGGGCAAGCGCTCCGTCTACGATCCCGCCGCCATCCCGGCGGTGGTCTTCACCGACCCCGAAATCGCCTGGGCCGGGCTCACTGAAATTGAAGCCAAGGACCAGGGCATCGCCATCAAAGTGGCCAAATTCCCCTGGAGCGCCTCCGGACGCGCCACCACCCTCGACCGCAGCGACGGACTCACCAAGCTCATCACCCACCCCGAAACCGAGCAAATTCTCGGCATCGGCATCTGCGGACCCGGAGCGGGCGAACTCATCGCCGAAGGCACCCTGGCCATCGAAATGGGAGCCACGGTCGAGGATTTAAGCCTCACCATCCACCCCCACCCCACCCTCTCGGAAACGGTGATGGAAAGCGCGGAGGCCTACTACGGCCACAGTCCGCATTTTTATCAGCCCAAAAAGAAAAAATAGGTCTACCAGTCTTTATCCCAACTTAACAGAAGATTACCCGATGAGCACCCAAACCAAAAATTTCAAAACCGAAGTCAGCCAGTTGCTGGACTTGGTGATTCACTCCCTCTACTCCAACAAAGACATTTTTCTGCGGGAGCTGATTTCCAATTCCTCCGACGCGATTGACCGCGCCCGCTTTGAGGCGGTGGCCAATTCCGATATTTCCGAGCCGGAGGGCGGCTGGAAAATCAAACTGATCCCCGATGCGGATGCCAAAACCCTGACCATTGTGGATAACGGCATCGGCATGAATGCCGAAGAATTGGAGGCCAATATCGGCACCATCGCCAATTCCGGCACTAAAACGTTTCTCAAGCAGTTGGCCGAGGCCGAGGCGGCGGACCGTCCCGAGTTGATCGGTCAGTTCGGGGTGGGGTTCTACGCCTCCTTCATGGTGGCCGAAAAGGTTGAATTGATCACCCGCCGCGCCGGCGAGACGCAGGCCTGGCACTGGAGTTCCACCGGGGACGGCACCTATGAGATTTCCGAGGGCGAACGCGAGAACTTCGGCACCACCATCATCCTGCATCTGCACGATAATGAGGACGCGGCCGAATACACGCAGGAATGGAAGCTGCGCCAGATCGTCAAGCAGTACTCCGACTACATCGCCTTCCCGGTGGTGATGGATGTGACCCGCAAGGAAAAAGACGAGGAGGCCTCCAAGAAAGCCGAGGAGGACGGAGAAGAAGATCCGGTATATAAAGAAATCACCGGGGAGGAAACCCTCAACTCCATGCAGGCCATCTGGACCCGCAATAAATCCGATATCACCGATGAGGAATACAGCGCCTTCTACAAAGGAGCTTTCCACGATTACGAGGACCCGGAAAAGATCATTCACTGGTCAGCCGAAGGCACCAGCGAATTCAAGGGACTTCTGTTCCTGCCCAAAAAAGCTCCCTTTGATCTTTTTTACAATGAGGAGGCCAAGGGCCTTCACCTCTACGTGAAACGGGTGTTTATCATGAACGACTGCAAGGAGTTGGTCCCCTCCTACCTGCGCTTCGTCAAAGGGGTGATCGACAGTTCGGATCTCAGCCTCAACGTCTCCCGTGAAATTCTGCAAAACAGTCCACAGGTCCGCCGTATCGGCAAAAATGTGGTCTCGAAGGTTCTGGGCACCCTGAAAACCATGCAGGAAAAGGAACCGGAGGCGTACGAAACGTTCTGGAAGGAATTCGGGCGGGTCATCAAGGAAGGCATGCACACGGATCATGCCAACAAAGACAAAATCAGCCACCTGCTGCAGTTCGAATCCTCCAAAACCGATCCGGGCAAAACCATCAGCCTCAAGGACTACGTGGACCGCATGCAGCCGGATCAGAAAGAGATCTATTATCTCAGCGGCGAAAACCGGACCATGGTGGAGAATTCTCCGCTGCTGGAAGCCTTCAGGGCCCGGGATATCGAAGTGCTGTTCTTCACCGACACCATTGATGAATGGGTGATTCCCGCTTTGAACAGCTATGAGGAGAAAACTCTGAAGGCGGTACATCGCGGCGGCGTGAATCTGGACTCCGAAGAGGAGAAAAAAGAAAAAGAAGAAACCCGCAAACAGGCGTCCGAGACCTATGCCTCCGTTCTGGAAGCCCTCAAAAAATCGCTCGACGACAAAGTGAAAGAGGTGCGTCTCTCAGATCGGTTGACCGATTCCGCGGCGGTGCTGGTGGCGGATGAAAGTGGAATCGACGCCAATATGGAACGGATGATGAAGGCCATGGGGCAGGTTATTCCCGAAACCAAACGGACTCTGGAACTGAATCCGGACCATGCGGTCATGCAAAAACTCAAGTCCATGGTCGAGGCCGATGCCGGAGATGCACGCATCGCCGAATACGGCGAATTGCTCTTTGATCAGGCCTTGCTGACCGAGGGCACCCCCCTCCCCAATCCCGCCGCATTCGCGAAACGGGTCAGCCAATTGATGGCGAATGTCTAAAAATAATCACTGGACAAACCGCCTTTTGTGCCTGAACGTGAGTATATGATCAAAAAACTTCTTTAATTATGGACGAGTCCGATTTCCCATCCCGCGAAGCTTATGTGGAAGCCCGGCTGATTTTTCTGAAAAAACGCTTGGCTGAAATGGGGGAGGACACCTTTTACCGCTCCCCCGATCTGGAGCCGGAAATGGAACTGGCCTTTCTCGAACAGGTGTACGCCATCGAGGCCGAGCCCACCATCACCTACGCCCACCAATTGATCGCCCGCGGCATCGAGCTTCCCGTTCCCGATGAACTGGCTGACGACGTGCTCAGCCTCAAACTGTGGGAGGTCATCGACGGTCTGGCCGGACTGCGGGTCTTTCTCGAGAACACCAGCCACCTGGATGACCGCGAACTGTATCAGAAACTCTGGTCGGACTCCCTCAACGAATTCACCTGGGACATGTCGCACTGCACCAACGGAGCCATCCATCTCGACCTGCTGGGAAGCGGCAGTGAGGAGGACACCCGAATCTGGCTGCAATACTATGCCGATCACCAGCAGCGGATGGAATGGAGCGACCAGTTCCCCGACGAATCCCTCCCCCCCCGCAAAGATCCCGTCTGCGAACGGGACCGGGAACTCCCACAGCCTGATTACATGACCGGCGGCGATGAGGATACCTGCTGGTAGGAGCGCCATATAAAGGAGCGCCAATCTCCGCATTGGCGGGGCGAAGGGGGCGAATGTTTCTTTAATCACCACCCATAAGAATAAAAAGCCCCCCTGTGCCCGCCGATACGGAGATCGGCGCTCCTCCCTTGACAACCCCTCCATATCCCCGTAATACACGGCCCATCGACATCTGAATTTGTGGGAGAGAGGTCGCACTTGTGACCCGCCGAAGGTGAAACCGTCCCCGGAAACTCTCAGGCAAAAGGACCCCGAATTCAGTCGATCTCTGGAGAGCAGTCACCGCGAAAATGCGGATCTCACCGAAGGAGTGAAAACTCTCAGGTATCAGGACAGAGCGGGGGATGGAGCAACTTCAACCCGCGATGGAATCTTTCTTATGACTGACCTTGTAACCACCCTTCACGCCTGGATGGGCGACACCGCCCCGCCCGCTTTCCCCGCCCGCCACCTGGGCAGCACCGATGCCGAACAACTGGAGATGTGCCGGACACTGGGAGCCGAGTCCATCGAGAGCCTGACCGCCGACATTATTCCTCCCGCCATCCGCCGCACCAAACCGATGCGGATGCCGCCCGCCTGCACCGAGGAAAACGCGCTGGAGGAACTGAAGCACATCGCCAACCAGAATGTGGTGATCCGCTCTTTCATCGGTCAAGGGTATCACCCCGCCCTGCTGCCTCCGGTCATCCTGCGCAACATTCTCGAGAATCCGGGCTGGTACACCCAGTACACCCCCTATCAGGCCGAAATCGCCCAGGGACGCCTCGAAATGATGCTGAATTTTCAGACTCTGATCACCGAACTCTGCGGACTCCCCTTTGCCAACGCCTCCCTGCTCGACGAGGCCACCGCCTGCGGGGAGGCACTGGGCATGGCCTTTGCCCACAGCCGCCAAAAACGCAAGCGGGCTCTGGTCGATCGCGGCCTGCATCCCCAAAACATTCAGATCCTCAAGGCCCGCGCCGCCTCCTTGAATCTGGAAATTGTGCTGTGTGATGCCTGTACCGCCGGGTTGGACGACTCGGTTTGCGCGGTTTTCCTGCAAACCCCTGACACCCGGGGCCGAATACGACTGGAGGACCTTCAGAAGTTGACCGAAAACGCCCGTGCCTATAAAATTCTGACCGTGGTGGCCGTCGATCCTCTCGCGCAGTGCCTGCTCACACCCCCCGGAGAACGGGGCGCGGACATCGTGGTCGGCTGCAGCCAGCGATTCGGGCTGCCCATGGGCGGCGGCGGTCCGCACGCCGGATTCATGGCCGTCACCGACGAATTGAAGCGGCGCATGCCCGGCCGCATCGTCGGAGTTTCCGTGGACACCCGCGGCAAACCGGGCTGCCGGCTGGCACTGCAAACCCGCGAGCAGCACATCCGCCGTGAAAAGGCCACCTCCAATATCTGCACCGCCCAGGTGCTTCCCGCCGTTTTATCCACCGCTTACGCCATGTACCACGGACCCAAAGGACTCCGGCGCATCGCCTCCCGGGTGGCCTCGCTCACCGCCGCCCTGCGGCGGGCCCTCACCGACAGCGGAATGAACCTGGAACCCGGTCCCGTCTTTGACACCTTGGTGCTGCGCACCACCGCGGACGAACAGAACAAAATCCGGACCAGGGCGGAAGCGGCGGGCATCAGCCTGCGCTGTTTCACCGACGGCGCTGTCGGCGTCAGCCTCAACGAGACCACCCGTCCCGCTGACATCCTTGAACTGCTGAAACTTTTCGAAGCGGAATCCGCTCTTTCATCCCCCGCAGGGGCGGCTCTTGAGGAGTTGGAGCCGTTTATCCGCCCGGAAAGCTTCCTCAAACAGGAAGTGTTCTCCCGCTATCACACCGAGCACGAACTCCTGCGCCACCTGCACCGTCTGCAAAGCAAGGATCTTTCGCTCACCCACAGCATGATCCCGCTGGGATCCTGCACCATGAAGCTGAATTCCACCGCCGAAATGATTCCGGTGACCTGGCCCGAATTCGGCCACATCCATCCCGCCGCCCCCGGGTCACATTTGACCGGCTATCACAAGCTCTGCGCCGATCTGGAGGCCTGGCTGAGCGACATCACCCTCCTCCCCGCCTGCAGCCTGCAGCCCAACGCGGGTTCACAGGGCGAGTTGGCCGGACTGATGGCGATTCGCGAATATCATCTCGCCAACGGGGACGCACAGCGCACCGTCTGCCTGATTCCCGCGTCTGCCCACGGGACCAATCCGGCCTCGGCGGTGATGGCCGGATTCGAGGTGGTGGCGGTGGCCTGTGACGAACAGGGCAACGTCGATTTCAGCGACCTCAAGGCAAAAATGAATAGGCACGCCGACACCCTGGGTGCCCTGATGATCACCTACCCCTCCACCCACGGGGTGTTTGAGGAAGGGGTCCGGGACATCTGCGCGGCGGTGCATGCCGCCGGAGGTCAGGTTTACATGGACGGCGCCAACATGAACGCCCAGGTGGGCCTGACCGCCCCCGGACTCATCGGAGCCGACGTGTGCCACCTGAACCTGCACAAAACCTTCTGCATTCCCCACGGCGGCGGCGGTCCCGGCATGGGCCCGATCTGTGCCGGGGAACATCTGCGGCCCCACCTGCCCGCCTGCCCGCTTCAGGAAGCGGACCGGCCGCTGGCGGTTTCCGCCGCACCCATGGGAAGCGCCTCGATTCTGGTGATCTCCTGGATGTACATTCGTATGATGGGACCGAACGGACTCAAACGCGCCACCCAGACCGCCCTGCTCAATGCCAATTACATGGCCAAACGCCTGGAACGGTCCTATCCCATTCTCTACAGCGGACGCAATGGACGGGTCGCGCATGAATTCATCCTGGATGTCCGCGAACTCACCGGACGCACCGGGCTGCTGATCGACGATATGGCCAAACGCCTGATCGATTACGGGTTTCATGCCCCCACCATGTCCTTCCCGGTTCCCGGCACCCTGATGATCGAGCCCACCGAAAGTGAAAGCCGGGAGGAACTCGACCGCTTCTGCGAGGCCATGATCGCCATTCGCCGGGAGATTCAGGACATCCTCGACGGCACCATCGCCGCTCCCGACTCCCCCCTGCACCACGCCCCCCACACCGCCGACGATCTGGCCGGCGAATGGGACCGGGCCTACACCCGCGAACAGGCCGCCTTCCCCCTGCCGTGGGTTCGCGAACGAAAGTTCTGGCCGGCCTCGAATCGAATTGACAATACCTATGGAGACCGCAATCTGATCTGCACCTGTGAATGGAGTCCGCAAGCATGATAAGACTCCCGTTCGCTTGTCGGACGGGTGAACGAGACCTTTGGCTACCGATCTCCCCTCACAGTAAAATTGTCGGGGTTGGATACCCGGTCGGCTCATGATGAACAGGGCTTCAGGTTTCAAATGGTGGCCGTCGGCGTTTACGCCACGGACCGTAACCTATGCCCCCACCCAGCGGCCTGTGGCGTAAACGCCTACAGCCACAATATGTACCCCCTTGTGAGTAGGTGTTTTACCCGATAATTTTACTGTGACAGAGTGCCAGCTTCAGGTGCCATTCACCCGCGCCACAACGGTGCGGGGCTATTAAAACCAAATAGGAAACATACCAAATAGGAAACATAAGTATGACAGCAAAAAAATCAAATCGGCAATTAGAAGCGTTAATTGACCAATCACTGGCTTTGCTCGATCCTAAAGGAGAAGACACTCAGGTGAGTCGGGCGATGACAATCGTTCGGCTGGCATTTGAGGCAAAGCACCTTGATTCCGCCCGAACACCCCAAGATTTAGTTGGTAAAGCTTGTGAAATATTTCCTAATGGGATTGACAGTGCTTATGCCCTGAGCAAGTAGTTATTTGCTGAAACTTTCCCCACACTAAACAGTATGTCTGAAACTTCCCAAACCACCCTTCTCTCCCCCTGGCACGAGCAGCATGGGGCTGCTATGGCCGCCTTCGGCGGCTATTCGATGCCGCTGTGGTACAAAACCGGGCCGATTAAAGAACACCGGGCGGTCATATCAGGAGCAGGCCTGTTCGACACCTCGCATATGTCCGAACTGCTGATTGAGGGCCCGGAGGCGTTCGATCTGCTGCAGACCGCCCTGACCAAGGATTTGAATCAGTGCCTTGGAAAAGGGAATCCATTGGAACCGGGACGCGCCACCTACGGATTACTGCTGTTGCAAAACGGTCATTTGCTGGACGACGCGATTGTGATGATGGAGGCTCCGGACACCTTCCTGCTGGTGGTCAACGCCGGCATGGGCGCATCAGTGAAAGACCATCTTCTGGAGCTTGGAAGCGATCTGGATGTGGCGGTCAGCGATTTGACCGGAAAACTCTGCAAAATGGATTTGCAGGGCCCCGCATCCGCCCGCATCCTGCAAAAAGTGCTCAAACCCACTCCAAAACTGAAAGCACCCTTTCCCTACTTTTCGTTTGTCGGACATTACGACCATCTCCAGGAGGGGGTGCGGACCACTGATGACTTTTCGGTAATGGTGTCACGGACCGGCTACACCGGCGAATTCGGTTTCGAGTTGTTTGTGCGTCCCCACGCCTTTGTCCCTTTGTGGGAGCACTTGCTGGAGGCCGGGGCATCGGAGGGCCTCATCCCCTGCGGATTGGGAGCCCGCGACAGCCTGCGCACCGGTGCCCTGCTGCCGCTGAGTCATCAGGATCTCGGCGACTGGCCAGCCCGCAATCATCCATGGGAATTCGCCCTGTGCTGGGAAGACGAAGCCTTCAGCAAACCCTTTCACGGCGATGAAGCGTTGCTTGCCGTGCCCGATGCCGACCACACCTATGCCTTCATCGGCGAAAACGGACGCAAGGTCGAAAACGGAGCGGAGGTTCTGCTCGACGACACCCCGGTCGGCACCGTGCTCACCTGCGCCACGGATATGGCCATCGATTTCGTGGATGGAACCGTGGTCAGCACCGCCTCGCAGAACGCCCCCGCCGGCTTTGCCCCCAAAGGACTCGCCTGCGGTTTTGTGCGGGTGAGTCAAGCGCTGCAAGAAGGCCAACTCCTCCACCTCCGCGACAAACGACGCAGTCTGCCCGTCTGCATTGTCAGCCAACTCCGCCCCGACCGCACAGCCCGCATGCCCTGGCCGCTGAAATGAAACTCGGCATTCTTTCGGAGAGCCACGGGCATCTGCGGCGGACCGAACATGCTCTGGATCTGTTGAGGGAACACGGGGCTGAACAGTTGATTCACTGTGGCGATCTCGGCGGCGAAGATATTGTCACCCTTCTGTTCGAACAACAGGAAAACGGCATGCCGGTCTACGCGGTTCCCGGAAACGTGGACGAATGGGATCCGGATCTGATCCTCTACGCCAAAAAAATCGGACTTCCACTTCCCCAAATCCGGCAGGTACAACTGGATCAATGGAACATCGCCATCTACCACGGGCACGATCACCGGACCCTGGACAGACTGTGCGCGGATCCGGACTTCAACCTGATCTTCACCGGGCACACCCACGTCGCCCGCGATGAACAGCACGGGCATCTCCGTATCATCAATCCCGG
>JBBDRC010000032.1:0-1247 GCA_040905625.1 Kiritimatiellia bacterium | reverse complement strand
TACAAAATACTGCCGATCACATTGTGCTCGATGTAATCATTGACCGCATTCACGGTAAAGCTGCCGTTCACCTCCAGGCCGGTGGGCCAGACTTTGCTCAAATTCGCGGAGAACCCGATAAGTTTGTTCCAACCCTCATCCGGCGGTTCCCCGGCGGAGAAACCACCCTGCTCATCCGCAATAGCCTGGGTGTTGAGGAAGGACTGAACCTCCTCATCCCTGGCTTTCTCTTTCAGGAAGCCCAGGTGCCCGCGCAACGAGGATGTGAAATTTGGGAAGTTCCGACGTAATTCCAGCACCAGATAATGACGCTGTTCCCAGTAGGGTGTCCAATACAAATCCGAATCCTCATCGGTGGTGGTGATAGAATGATGCAGCCCCCACCAGACATCCAGGCGTTTTGAAAGCAGCCAGAGGTTCTCCAATTCCGCGTTTACAAACGAATTGTCATCGTCGTAAAATGAAAACGCGCCCACCGCGGTGGCGTGCCAGGTGTCCTTAACCCTCCAGATCGGTCGAAAAACCACCTGATCATACGATACCAGCCGCCGGGCGGAGGGCACCACCCCGTGGTTGAAAGCCGCCACAAAATCCATGTTGGGAAAAGGCCGCCATTGATGTTCCACCCCGTAGGTGACCTCCTCCTCATCCTCCCGCCCCTGTCCCTGAGGTTTTAAGGTGTAGACTCCGACTTGGAAAATGGAGAACGCTCCGGAGTCATGGATATAGCTTAACAATCCGCCCACACGTTCGAAGTCGGCCTTGTACGTGATTTCCTCCACCTCATTGGACTGAAAACTTCTGGTCTCACGGATGGACCTGTTTTCGACCGAACGGAAAGCCTGACCGTCAATGACCTGGCCAAAGCGACGGTTGCTGGTGGATTCGACCGACTGGAACACCTCCACCACCCGGTTGGTGCGACTGTTGAAGGTCTGGTCGATTTCCCCGGCGCCGGCCCGGGCCTGGATTGTCACCCGTGAATTCAAATTGACACCCGCGAACACGCCGACTTCTTTTTCATCAATCAAATCATTGGCTCTCACCAACCGTCCATCCGCGCCGATAAACGGAGCACTGAGTCGAACCAGGGGTTTTTGTTCCTGCGCCCGTTCAGTTTCCGCCGTGTCCTCCACCGCATCCGGCAACCGCACCAGACTGGCCAGGTTGCGGTTCACAAATTTGGTGAGTTCGCGCAAATCCTCCTCCGGATACCCGTCTCGCCTCAACAATTCCACATTCTCCAT
>JBBDRC010000031.1:0-1798 GCA_040905625.1 Kiritimatiellia bacterium | reverse complement strand
CCGCCGACACCAGGCGGCCGATAATTTTACTCAAATAGGGTTTCGGAATGCCGGTACACGCGGCGATGCCCGCCACCGATTCGTGGGCGCATCGATCCGATCCCAGGCAGCTCAGGGCCTGGATCGCGTATCCGCTGGATTGGGATAATCCGAACATAAAGACGGTTTATCTCATAGAATACCTGCTTGTCCAGTTAAAAAATATCTTTTTATCTTATTTGGTTTGGAACGGCCACAGACGGTTCCGACGAAGAGATGGAAACCACAGAAAACACAACATTCACAGCAGTTCACCGTTCTCACCGGGTCGGCCGGCCACCCGCTCATAGCGTTCCGCCGATTCGCCGGTGGAGAGGACCCACTGCCACAATTGCAGCTTCCGGGCCCGGAACGCGCCGGCGCAGGACAGGAGGTAATAGCGCCATATGCGCTGAAAGCGCTGATTGTAGCGCGGGTTGTTTTTCTCCAGTTCCGACCACGCCGCGTTCACCCGGTCATACCAGGCCATCAGGGTCCGGTCATAATCCCTGCCAAAATTATGCAGATCCTCCGCCACCCACAACCCCTCCATCGCCTTTCCGATTTGGGCCAGCGAGGGCAAATGACCGTTGGGAAAAATATACCGTGTGATAAACCCCTCTGGAACCCGGTACGTGTGGTTGCTTCCGATGGTGTGCAACAGGGACAGTCCGTCGGCTTTCAGACAGCGCCGCGTCACCCGCATGTAGGTGCGGTAATTTTTGGGGCCGACATGCTCGAACATGCCCACGGAAAGCACCCGGTCAAAGGGTTCGTCCACCTCGCGGTAATCCTGCAGGCGGATCTCCACCGGCAGATCCGCGCAGTGTTCATTGCCCAAACGCATCTGCTCACGGGAAACCGTAAGCCCCACACACTCCGCGCCATGGTTTTCCGCCGCATATCGGCAAAAACTTCCCCAGCCACACCCGATATCAAGTACCCGCATGCCCGGTTGCAGCTTCAGTTTCCGGCAGATCAGTTCCAGTTTGTCGCGCTGGGCCTCTTCCAGGGTCTTCGCGCCCGCTCCCCAGTACGCACAGGTGTAGGTCATGCGGGTATCGAGCATGCGACGGTACAGATCGTTGCCGATGTCGTAATGCGCCTCTCCCACCTGAAAGGCCCGGGCGCGGTTCTGCAGATTCAACATCCCCGCACGCAACCCGTGCAAAAAGGTCAGCAGACGGTTGTTGTAGGCTTGTCCGTCTCCGTTCCGCAGCAATCGGCAGACCATTTCGTCAATCGCGGCACAGTCCCACCACCCGTCCATATAGGACTCTCCCAGACCCAGGGTTCCCCACCGAATCAACCGGTTCCATACCCGGTGATTCCGCACCTGGAAATCCCAGGGCCGGGTTCCGTTGATTCGCACATCCGCCGCTTCAAACCATTTCTCTAGTTCTCTCCCGGATGCGGATATTTTCATTTTTTTCCTCCGTTGGAACTATCCGGATCGGACTGTCTTATTTCTTGCCCGTGATCTCCGCCGAGAATTCCCGCATAATGGACATGGAGCCTTTTTCGACCTGGTGGCCGACCGCGATGGCGTCCCGGACTTCTTCATCCGAGACCCCGGCCTCCCGAGCTTTTTCGAGATGATAGGTCAGGCAGGGTTGGCAGTGGGCGGTGATGGACGCGCCGATGGCGATGAGTTCTTTGGTTTTTGCATCAAGGGTCATGATATTTCCTCCATTAATTTTGGGGTTATTCGTTTAGGTCACGCTAGATCGGGAATCAACAGGACCGGTGCCACCGACTTGCGGACCACGTTGTGGCTCAC
>JBBDRC010000030.1:0-1804 GCA_040905625.1 Kiritimatiellia bacterium | reverse complement strand
CGTGCCAGCCGTTGGTGAAGGCCACCACGTGGGTGCGTCCGGTGATTTTACGGGCCAGCTTCAGCGCCGCCTCCACCGAATTGGTGCCGGTGGGTCCGGTGAACATCAGCCGATACTCCATATCCCGGGGGGTCAGAATATGTTCTTTAAACGCCTCCAAAAACTCGCGTTTGGCTACGGTGTGCAAATCCAGGCTGTGGGTAATGCCGTTGGATTCGATGTACTCAAGCAGCTTTTTCTTGAATACGGGGTGGTTGTGTCCGTAGTTGAGCGCACCGGCTCCGGCCAGGAAGTCGATGTATTGCTTGCCCTCCTCATCGTAGATGAATTCGCCTTCGGCTTTGTTGAACATCCGGGGAAAATTCCGGGCGTAACTGCGTACTTCTGATTCCAGTTCTTGAAATATTTTCATGGGGTTCTTCCTCTTTTCCGGGTTGGGGTTGTTGAATAATGCAAAGGGTTTACGGTCAGCCGCCGGCGGCGAGGCCGGGCAGGAAGGTGGCGATTTGGGGGAAGGTAATGATAATGGCCGCCGCCACCAGTTCTATCAAGGTAAATGGAAGGGTATGTTTGATAACCTCTAAATACGGCCGCCGAAAGATGAGTTGGGCGGTGAAGATATCGCATCCGAAGGGCGGGGTGGCGGAGCCCATGGCCGCCTGCATCACCACCAGCACCCCGAGGAAAAGGGGATCGATCCCCAGTTCGATGACGTACGGCTGGAAAATGGGGCTGAGCACGTAAATCGCCACAATCGGATCGACGAACATGCAGGCCACGAAATAACCGATGATCACCGCGAACACCACGGTCATTTCGGTGGGATTCTCGCCAATCAGGATGGGCATGACCTGCTCGGGGATCTGCAGAAACCCGATCAGCCAGGACAGGGCCTGTCCGGCACCGACCAGGATAAACACCACCGCGGTGATCACGCTGGCATCCAGCAATGCAGTCCGCAACTTGTGGAAATTCAAAGTCTTGTAAATCAGGCCTTCGAGGATCAGCGCGTAAAACACCCCGGCGGCGGCCGATTCGGTGGGACTGAAAATGCCGCTGTAAATGCCGCCGATGATAATGAAGGGAAATCCAAGCACCAGGATGCCTTCTTTCAAAGCTTTTTTCCGTTCCGCAGGCGTGGCTTTCGGGAGCGTGCCCACCTTGTGGAAACGGGAGTAGGCGATGGAGTAGAGGGAAAAGAGGACAAACACCAGGATCCCGGGCAGGATACCGGCCAGGAAAAGATCTCCGATGGAGGTCTGGGTCACCACGCCGTATACAATGAACCCGATGCTGGGGGGGATCAGCAGTGCGATATCGCTGGCATTGATGATCAGTCCCAATGAAAAGGAACTTTTGTAGCCCGCATCCATCAGCATGGGGCGCATGGTTTTGCCCACGGCGGCGACCGTGGCCTGGGTGGAGCCGGACACCGCGCCGAACAGGGTGCAACTGGCGTTGGTGGTGATCGGCAGTCCGCCGGGAATGTGGCCGGTGAACACCCGGATCATGTTGACCAGGCGCGTGGCCGCGTCGCCGGCGGTGATCAAATTGGCACCCAGAATAAACAGCGGCACACAGACCAATGTGGGCGGGGTGATGCCGTTGAGGATCTGCTGCACCAACACTTCACCGGTGAGACCCGACGATTGAAAATGCGTGTACACCAACAGAGAGCCGAGAATCAGCACCACAAAGGGGAAACCCGTCAACAACATAGCCACCATCATGCCCCACAGCAGCTTCATGCCTCTTCTCCTTCCAAAAGCTCTTCGTATTCACTTTGCTGGTCGGCCGAGAGCCA
>JBBDRC010000029.1:0-1807 GCA_040905625.1 Kiritimatiellia bacterium | reverse complement strand
GCCTGGAGATCACCCACGACGATTTTATCCGCACCACCGATCCCCGGCACACCAAGGTGGTTCAGGACATCCTCCAGGACCTCTATGACCGCGGGGAAATCTACCAGGCCGAGTACGACGGCCTCTACGATGTCCGCAGCGAAACCTTTATCACCGAAAAAGATCTCCCCGACGGCTTTTCTCTCGCCAATCTGCCCGAACACGTCAAAGTGATCCAGGAGACCAACTATTTTTTCCGCATGAGCAACTATCAGGAGTGGCTCATTCAGTACATTCAGGACAACCCCGAGTTTATCCAGCCCGACTTCCGCCGCAACGAAACCCTCGGTTTCCTGCGCAAAGAACTCTCCGATCTCTGCATCAGCCGGCCCAAGGCCCGTCTGTCCTGGGGCATCGAACTTCCCTTCGACTCCGAATTCGTCACCTACGTCTGGTTCGACGCCCTGGTCAACTACATCTCCGCCGTCGGCTACAAAAGCAACGACACCCAATTCGCCCGCCGCTGGCCCGCGCAGGTGCATCTGATCGGAAAAGATATTCTCACCACCCACACCGTCTACTGGCCCACCATGCTCAAGGCCATGGGCGTCGACATGCCCAAAACCATCTTCGCCCACGGCTGGTGGCTGAGTGGACGCGATAAAATGAGCAAATCCACCGGCAACGTGGTCAATCCCCTCGACTACGCCGACCGCTTCGGGGTGGACGCCCTCCGCTACTTCCTCATTGCCGAAATGAATCTCGGCCAGGATGCCTCCTTCACCGAAGAGGTGTTCATCAAACGCTACAACAGCGATCTCGCCAACGACCTCGGCAACCTCACCAGCCGTGTGCTCAAAATGGTGCACACCCACTGCGATGCCAAAGTGCCCCAAGGACCCGAAACTCTGGCATCCGGCTCCGAAGAGGCCGCCCTCTGGATCCATGTGCAACAGGCCGTCGAAGACATGGACCGGCAGGTCCAGGGCATGCGCCCCGATCTTGGGGTCGCCGCCGTGATGACCGCCGTCCGCGAAGCCAACAAATACATCGGCGCCCGCGCCCCCTGGAAACAGGCCAAGGAAGACGACAAGCAGCCCCTCCACGACACCCTCTACGTCGCCCTGGAGGCCCTGCGGATCTGCTCCGCCCTGCTCTATCCCGTCATGCCCGCCAAAATGACTGACCTGCGCAAACAAATCGGTGCCGGTGAAGCTCTGCCCGTGGTCGACGACCTGCGCACCTACGGCAGGCTGACGGTCGGAACCTCCCTGCCCGAATCCGAAGGCCTGTTTCCCCGTCACCAAAAACCAGTTCCCGCTCCCGAACCCGCACCCGAGTCCAAACCCCAGGCGGCGGAGCAAGTGGTCACCGTGAACGAAATCGGCATCGACGACTTCTTTAAAGCCAAACTCAAAACCGCCACTGTGCGGGAGGCCGAAAAAGTGGAGGGCGCCGACAAGCTGCTCAAACTGCAACTGGACGTCGACGGCGAATCCCGACAGATCGTGGCCGGCATCGCCCAACACTACAGCCCCGAACAGGTGATCGGCAAAACCATCGTCATCGTATCCAACCTCAAACCCGCCACCATCCGCGGCATCGAAAGCCGCGGCATGCTCCTCGCCGCCTCAAAAGGCAAAAAGCTCACCCTCGTCACCGTGGACGCCGACGAATTCCCCTCCGGAGCCAAAGTGGGCTGAGGAAGGAAATCGAACGTTGAACATCGAACTTTCAACGTTGAACTTCGAAGCAAAACACCCTTTCGCCCATGTTCGATGTTCAAAGTTCAATGTTCGATGTTCAAAGTTCGATTTTAATCACTGGC
>JBBDRC010000028.1:0-11046 GCA_040905625.1 Kiritimatiellia bacterium | reverse complement strand
GTGCGTATGGAATGCCGATCTGGCGGGCGGGACTCAGGACCGGAGCGGTGGCAGTGTTTTGGTATGCGTGGGCCGGGTGGCGGCATCCTACATCCATGAAAATGTAGACTCGGAAAAGAATTTTCCGACGGTTCAGCTTCGTTTCAGAGTGTTTCAGGAAAATCGCGTGGGTGTTGTGGGTGCGTTTGTGGGTGTTTTTGATCGCCAATATTCGCCCTGTTTCACCCTGATCCAGACTCAACCGGACAAAAGAAAAACCCTTGTAAAGTGTTAGTTTACAAGGGTTTAAAATGGTAGCGGGGGCAGGATTTGAACCTGCGGCCTTCAGGTTATGAGCCTGACGAGCTACCTGGCTGCTCCACCCCGCAATAAGTTGTGATTTGTATACAACAGGTTGACTGGTTTTGGCAAGTGTTTTGTGAAAGAATGTTTTAAAATTCCAAAGGTCCGCTGAAATGCCCGCATTTCTCAGGGGCACCGGGCGGAAAATCCACTACCTGTGTATTCCCGACAAAAAAAGATTGTTCAAACGACTTTCTCCATGCAGGGTCCGGTTCCTATGAGTGATCCATCCTCCCTTCTGGCGAAAGCCCGGCAGTATCTGCAAATCGACATCCAGCAATTGACCCGGGTGTCCGACGAACTGGATCCCGCCATCGCCTCCGCGGTGCCGATGATTTGCGACGCGATTCGGGCCGGGCGAAAGCTTATTTTCACAGGCATGGGGAAAAGTTATCATATTGCCGCGAAATGCGCCGCCACCTTCACCAGCACCGGCTCCCCCTCCGTGCGGCTCCACCCGTCGGAGGCTCCCCACGGGGATCTGGGCATTCTAAACGACGGGGACGTGGTGCTCCTGCTCAGCTACAGCGGCGAAAGCAGGGAGATGCTGCAATTGGTGCCGCTGCTGCGCCGGGCCAGCGTCAAACTGATTGCCGTGACCGGTTCCCATGAAAACCAACTGGCCCGGCTGGCGGACCTGAATATCAGTGTTCGCATCGAGAAGGAGGCCTGTCCGTTCAATCTCGCCCCCACCACCAGTGCGCTGGTGACCCTGGCGGTGTGCGACACCCTGGCCATGCTGGTCCACGAGGAACTGGGTTTCACCCGGGAGGCCTACGGCCGCCTGCATCCGGGCGGCGCCATTGGCGACAGTTTGAGTTTGCGCGTGCGCGATATCATGCGCAGAGACGACCGCCTCCCCCATTGCCGGGAGACGGACTCCATTCAACAGGCCGTGCTGGTGATGACCCGCTGCAAATCGGGTGCGGTGGGCGTGCTGAATGATCAGGAGCACCTCACGGGAATCTATACCGACGGGGATCTGCGGCGCACCTTGACCCAGGCCGTGGATTTGAATCAAACTCCACTCCGGGATCACATGACCGCTGACCCCGTTTCAATCCACCCCGATGCCGAAGCCTCCGAGGCTCTGAAACTGTTTTCCCGGCATAATATCGATGATTTATTGGTGGTGAATGAGGACCGGATGTTGGTGGGAATGGTGGATCTTCAGGACATCCCCAAACTGAAATTGTTCCAGGAAGACGGCGAATGTTGAAAACCGGATGGATTCCCGCTCTTTTACTGTGCATACTTCCGGCAGCGGCTCAATCGCCAGCTGTGCATGAGGAACCCATCCCCGGGGCTGCGGAATTCATGACTTTGACAGAGGCGATCGTGCTGGGGGTGGTGGAGGGATTGACCGAATACCTGCCTGTCAGCAGCACCGGACATCTGATTCTCGCCAGCCAGGCTCTGGGCATGGGTGAGGATCCCGAGTACCGCGCGGCCGTGAACACCTACCTGGTGGTGATCCAGATCGGCGCGATCCTCGCGGTCGTCACCATTTACGGATCCTATCTTGGGCTGATGGCACAGGGGGTGATCGGGCGCAGTGCCGAGGGGCTCTATCTCTTGAGGGCGGTGATCATCGCTTTTATACCCGCCGCCGTGGCGGGCTTGTTGCTGGAGGTCTGGATCGAACAGGTGCTGTTTGGGTTATGGCCCACCGTCATCGCCTGGCTGCTGGGGGGAATCGCCCTGATCGTGTGGGGACACAAAAGCAAGGAAAGCGATGAGTCGGACTGTCTGGAAATGAAGGATCTGACGTTGCGCAAAAGTCTCATCATCGGCTGCTGGCAGGTGATGGCCATGTGGCCCGGCACCAGCCGCAGTCTGGTCACTATTCTGGGAGGACGGGTCGCCGGACTCAGTCTTCGCCACTCCGTCACCTTCAGTTTTCTGCTGGGAATGCTCACCCTCACCGCCGCGACCGCATATAAGTTGGCGGGAAGCGGAACGGAAATGGTGGACGCACTGGGCATGCCGAATATCCTGATCGGCATTCTCATTTCCTGGGTATCGGCCTGGATCGCGGTCAAAACCATGCTGGCCTATTTGAAACGGCACGGATTGGAAATCTTCGGCACCTACCGCATCGCCCTCGCCCTGATAACCGCTCTACTGTTGCTCACCGGAACCCTGGCCCCCTGATTGATATGGCGACGCTCGCACTCATTCTTTTTCCGGTGTTCGGACTCATGCTGTTGGGTTCCCTGCTGCGCCACCTCCGTTTTCTGGACGCGGGCATGGAGACCGCCTTCAACAAATTCTGCTATTTTGTGGCCCTGCCGGTCTTTATTGTACTCAAAGTGGCCCGCTCTCCAGGCATTGATCCCCACGCCCTCACCTCCGCCGCCGCCCTGCTGCTGGTCACCGTCGGACTTCTCCTCTTCGGATATCCGCTCTGCGCACTCTTCCAGGTGAAGAAACGCTCCCGGGGCACCTTTGTGCAATGCGGATTCCGCGGGAATCTCGCCTACATCGGCATTCCCGTGATCGCCTACGCCCTGAGTGATCAATCGCCGGAGCTGCGTCAACAGGCGGAGACCCTGGCCATTCTCACCATGGCCCCCACGGTACTGGTGTACAACCTGCTCGGGGTGATGGTGCTGGAATGGGACCGCCGACACGAAAAAACCGGACATCCAATCGCGGCCTGGCTGTCCTCCACATTGCGAAACCCCCTGATTATCGCCTGTGTAGTCGGGTTGTTCTGGAACCTGACCCCTCTCCCGGTGCCGGAGGTGCTGCTGCAGATCGGCACCCCTCTGGGTTCCGCCGCCTTTCCTCTCGCCCTGCTCGCCATCGGCGCCCGCATCTATTCACTTCCCTGGAAACACATCGGCCCCGGGGCCATCGGGGTCAGTATCACCAAAAACGGACTCGGCCTGCTCCTGGGTTGGTTGGTGACGCTCCTTTTCCAGTTGGGAGGCATCAACCAACTGGTAATTCTCATTCTTAGTTCTTGCCCCACGGCGGTGGCTACATATGTTTTGGTCGATCAACTGAACGGGGACCGGGATCTGGCGGCCTCCGCCATCGCCGCCACCACCATCGGTTCCCTGTTTGGACTGGCCGGAGCACTTGCCATAGGACTCAATTAACATGAACGTACCTCCCCACATCCACGCGGCCTGGAACGCGGCCCTCGACGTGCGGGCCAATGCCCATTGCCCCTATTCAAACTATCGGGTGGGAGCCGCCCTCCTCGCAGTCGGTCACCCGACCCTTTTCGTGGGCTGTAACGTGGAAAACGCCAGTTACGGAGCCACCCTCTGCGCCGAGCGAAACGCCATCTGCGCCGCGGTCACGGCTTTAGGAACCTTCACCCTCCGGGATCTGGTGCTGGTCACCGAACAAACCGCCCCGCCCTGCGGGATGTGTCTGCAGGTGATCATCGAGTTTGCCGACACGAACACCCGGATTTATCTCGCAACCCCTGAAAAAATCACCCATAAGCTCGCACTCGCGGACTTGCTTCCACATCAATTCGACCCTTCTCATCTATACTCGTCCCATGACTGAACCGATCCAAAATGTCTTAGCCGAACGTTATGCCTCCTCCGCAATCCGCGCCATCTGGTCGGGCGAGGGAAAAGTCCGCCTGGAGCGCGAATTCTGGGTGGCGGTGATGAAAGCACAGAAAGATCTCGGACTGGACATTCCCGACGGTGTGATCGAGGACCACGAAGCCGTCATCGACCGGGTCGATTTGCAGTCGATTCGCGAACGGGAAGCCGTCACCCGCCACGATGTCAAAGCCCGCATCGAGGAATTCTGCGCCCTGGCCGGACATGAGCACATTCACAAAGGCATGACCAGCCGGGACCTTACCGAGAATGTCGAACAGTTGCAGATTCTCCGCTCGCTGCTGCACATCCGCGAACGCACGGTCACCACCCTGGCCCGGCTCTCGGAACTGTCGGAAAAAACCAAATCACAAATCATCACCGCCCGCACCCACAACGTGGCCGCGCAGCCCACCACCCTGGGCAAACGCATCGCCATGTTCGGCCAGGAGGTGCTGACCGGTCTCGACCGCCTGGACAACCTCATCGAACGCTATCCGGTGCGCGGACTCAAGGGGGCGGTGGGCACCCAATTGGATCAACTCACCTTGTTCGACGGGGACCGGGCCAAGGTGGCCGAGATGGAAAAACGGATCGTGACCCATCTGGGCATCGCCCACTGTCTGGAAAATGTGGGACAGGTCTATCCGCGCAGCCTTGATTTCGACGCGGTGTCCTGTCTGGTGCAACTGGCCGGCGGCCCGGGAAGTTTCTGCCGCACCCTGCGGCTGATGGCCGGAAACGAAACCGCTTCGGAAGGCTTTGCCAAGGGACAGGTCGGCTCCTCCGCCATGCCCCATAAGATGAACAGCCGAAGCTGCGAGCGGGTCAACGGATTCCACACCCTGCTCAAAGGCTACCTCGGCATGGCCGAAGGCCTGGTTGGAGATCAGTGGAACGAGGGGGATGTCTCCTGCTCCGTGGTGCGTCGGGTGATGCTGCCGGACGCTTTTTTCGCCATGGACGGACTCTATGAAACCTTTCTCACCATTCTCAATCAGTTTGGCTGGTTTGAGGCGGTGATCGCCCGGGAGAATGAACACTATTTCCCCTTCCTTGCCACCACCACCCTGCTGATGCGGGCCGTGCGCAAAGGGGCGGGACGCGAAGAGGCCCACGAGGCCATCAAGGAACACGCTGTCGCCACCGTGCTCGATTTACGCAATGGGCACATCACCGAAAACGATCTGGGGGAACGCCTTGCCGCGGACTCCCGCCTGGGACTTTCCCTGGAAGAGATCCGGGACGTACTCACCCACGCCGAGGATCTGACCGGAGCCGCCGATCAGCAGGTGGCGGGCTTCAGGGCGGAGGTTGAAAAATGGCGGCAACGTTTCCCCGGGGCCAGTGAGTATCAACCCGCCCATATTCTCTAGTACTCAGAAAAGCATACATCTTGCGTGAGACCTCACACGTCAAGATGAAGACGGCTCATTGATCTATTCAGAGCCTCTCGTTACGAGGCTTCTTCTAAGACCGTTCACGTCCTGCGTTTAGATCCCGTGCTTTTAATTCTGTAAGGCCCCGTTAGCAGGACCGCATGATGGCCTTCGGCCAAACGCGGGCTTCGCCAAGCTCACGGGGCTCTTATCACCGAACCCGCCGGAAAACTCCGGCGGGTTCGTCCGTTCCGGACAACAGCCCGTTACGCGCTTTTAACTTCAATGCGGCGGGGCCGCGCCTCCTCCAGAAACGGAATACGCAGGGCAAGCACGCCACGCTGCAATTCCGCTTCAATCGCGGATGTGTCCATCCGACGGTCCAAACGGAAGGACCGCTCGTAGATCCGCACATCCTCCGGCGATCGTTCGGTGCGGGCCTCCACCGCGAGCACGCCATCATGCACGCTGACATCGACATCCTGATCCGCCGCTCCCGGAAGATCCAGCAGGATCCGCACTGCGTGCTCGTCCCGATAGACATCCGCCAGGGGCCGAATCCGGGTTTCCTCCATCCGCGATACCTCACCGCGTCCGGAGGTGTTCGCCACCTGATCCTCATGTTCAGTTTTGGTTAGTTCTTTCGTTTTCATATTTCTCCTTTGGTTCGTGACTGTGATTATTTCGTGGTGATCTGAATCTTGCGGGGAGCCGATTCCGGGGCCCGTTTCAAACGCAGATGTAAAACGCCCTTTTCAAACCGGGCCTCCACATCCTCCTCGCGAACAGTCCAGGGCAGACGATACGCGCGCGAAAACTCGCCAAAGCTTCGTTCACGCAACAACACGTCCTCCGCCTCCAGATGCGAATCCTCCCGGCGGGCCACCACCTTTAACAGGTTGTCCTCCAACACCAGTTCCAGATCCGACTCCTGAACGCCGGGCAGATCCAGGTTCAGACGCGCTTCGTCATCCTGAATCTCCAGACCGGACACCACCGATTCAGGATACGAGGAAGTGCCGCCAAAGGCCCATCCCATATCCCGGGTCATCCGATCCAACTCTTCCACCAGGTCCTGAAAGACCCACGGACTTCTTACATTTACCATCGCTGCATCTCCTTGGTTAGGGTTAAATAAATGAACGCTTTTGAGATAGCATACTCTGTGCCAAAATACATTGTTTTCATAAATCACTGAATTAGATGTATTTATAATTTTTATATCATTTTAGAATGTGTATCATTTTGACACAGTTGTGAGATTTCATACATGTGATGTGTCAGTATGTCTCTACCCAACACCAAGCATGAGCCGACACGCGATCAAAGGAACGCCGATCTCCGTATCGGCGAATATGAGGGGTCATTACGGAGCGCCGATCTCCGCATCGGCAGGGCAAGAGGGGTCTTCCCTTCTAATCATCTTCAGATTTTTTTACTTTTTTCTGTTGCCAAGCAACCTGAAAACCCGCTAAGAGGTCAGCTCGTTCGCGAGCGTAGCTCAGCTGGTAGAGCACCACCTTGCCAAGGTGGCTGTCGAGAGTTCGAATCTCTTCGCTCGCTCCATTTCCCCCCTGTGAAAACAGGGGGGCTTTTTTTGCACAGGATTCAGGTTGTAATTCTCTCATTTTCTCATGATAGATGAAAATATGCCCGATTCATCCGTCCATTCCTGGGGACTCATCCCCAAGGTGTCACACACGCACCTTTTCCCCCTTCGGGATCGACGACAGGCCTTGCCCTCGGTGGAGGGAAGCATGCTCCCCCACGGGTTGGGACGGAGTTATGGCGACAGTTGCCTGAATGAGGACGGCACCCTGTTGCTGACCCGCGGCCTGGATCACTGGATTGAGTTCAATCCCGAAACCGGGGTTCTCCAGTGCGAAGCGGGCGTTTCTCTGGACGAAATCCTCGAATTCGCCTCCCCCAAAGGCTGGTTTCCACCTGTCACCCCCGGCACCCGCTTTGTTACCGTGGGCGGAGCCATCGCCAACGATGTACATGGCAAAAACCATCATCGAAGCGGCAGCTTCGGACGTTGGGTGCTGGATTTTGAACTACTCCGTTCCGACGGATCACGTCGTATCTGCTCCCGCACCGAAAACGCCACCTGGTTCCGGGCGGGCATTGGCGGACTCGGTCTTACCGGACTCATCACCCGGGCTTCCCTGCAGCTACGCCCCATTGTGTCTCCGCTCATCGACGTTGAGCAACTCCGGACCCGTAACCTCGGCGAATTTTTCGCTCTGGCCGACGAATCCGACTCCACCCACGAATACACCGTGGCCTGGGTGAATTGTCTGGCCACCGGGGATGCCGTCGGCTCCGGAATTTTCATCCGGGGCAACCATTCCGACACCCCGTCCGATCTTACCTGGAAACCCCGCCCCACCCTTCCCGTACCCGTTCACGCCCCCGGACGGGTACTCAACAAAGCAAGCATCAAGGCGTTTAATTTTCTTTACAGTCACAAACTCCACGGCGATTACCACTCCGGCCGGGAACATTTTCTGCCGTTTTTCTATCCACTGGATTCGGTCAACAACTGGAACCGCCTCTATGGGAAACGCGGCTTTTACCAACATCAGTGCGTGGTCCCCCGCGAAGGGAGAGCCGGACCCATTCACGACATTCTCTCCCGCATCGGCAAAAGCGGACAGGCCTCTTTTCTGGCCGTGCTCAAGGTATTCGGCGATCAACCCGCAGAGGGACTGCTCAGTTTCCCCCGTCCCGGAGTCACTCTCGCTCTCGATTTCCCCAACCGCGGACAGCGCACGCTGGATCTCATGAACGAACTCGACGAAATCGTGATGAGCAACGGCGGCGCCCTCTACCCTGCCAAAGATGCCCGCATGCAAGGCGCCCATTTCAAAACCTTTTCTCCCGCCCTCGACGTATTCACCCCCTATATCGACCCCGCCTTCAGCAGCAGTTTCTGGAGGAGGATGGGAGAAGAAGTCAGCCTTCGACTTCGCTCAGGCCAGGGAGGTTAGAGGTTAGAGGTCAGGAAAAAATCAATTAGAATATCGATATCGACATCGGTATCGATTAAAAAAGAACATCTTTTATATGAGACCTCCTAATCTTAATCTTAATCGTAATCCTAATCGAACTTGGCACATCGATTATGATTACGAGCAGGATTACGATTAGGAGTGGGAGTCTCTTTCCTTAAATTCCGACTCCGTCGTTGGCGGGGCTAACCTCTGACCTCTAACCTCTGACCTCACCCTATGCCCACCACCCTCATTCTTGGCGCCACCTCCGCGATGGCCGAACATACCGCCCGCCTCTTGGCCGCCGACGGCGACCGGCTGTTGCTGGCGGCACGCAGCACCGAAGCCCTCGGGATCCAGGCCGCCGATCTCACCACCCGCGGCGCAGGCGGGATAAAGATTCTTCCCGCATTCGACGCGCTCGATTCCGAAAGCTTCCCCCGGCTGCTGTCCGCCGCCAGCCCCTTCGACCGGGTGCTGATCGCCTATGGCAACCTGCCCGATCAGGCCGCCTGCGAAGCCGATCCCGCCAAAGCCGCCGGGCAAATCCAACTCAACCTGGTCAGCGTCATTCACCTCTGCACCCTCATCGCCAATCAGTTCGTCGAACAGGGTCACGGAACCCTGGCTGTCATCAGTTCGGTGGCCGGACTGCGCGGACGACAGAGCAACTACGTCTACGGCACTGCCAAAGGAGGCTTGAATATTTTCCTCCAGGGACTCCGCAACCGGCTGCATCCGGAGGGTATCCGCGTGATCACCCTGCTGCCCGGATTCGTGGACACCCCCATGACCGCCGATATCAAAAAAGGCCCCCTGTTTGTTCCCGCCTCCACAGCCGGTGCCTGCATTCACAAGGCCCTGACCAAAAGCAAAAGCGACATCGTCTACGTCCCCTTCTTCTGGCGCTACATCCTCTGGATCATCCGCTGCATTCCCGAGGGCCTCTTTAAGCGCCTGAAACTGTAGGCCCTCTTAAGCGCCTGAAACTGTAGGCCCTCCCCGTGGGTTCGTTTGGTGTCAACATCGCTGTTCAACCGGATTTCCTGTTTGACAAATCAGGTGAAGGGAAGGAGGTTGCGGACACAAAAAATGAAAGAAAAGCAAATCGGAAAAATCATCGGAGTCGGATTTCAAAAAACCGGCACATCCACATTACGCGATGCCCTGCGGATTTTAGGGTATCGGGTGAAGGATTGCACCCCCAGACCCCTCATCTCCATCCTCAAAGGGGATTTCCAGAACGTGGTGACCATGCTCGACGGATACGACGCGGTGGAGGACACCCCCTGGTACATGATCTACAAGGAATTGGACGGTCTCATTCCCCATTCAAAATTTATCCTCACCCTCCGCGACCCGGAAAGCTGGTTCCGCAGTGTCAGTCGACACATCGGTGATCTGCGGAGTCCCCACCACGAATGGATCTACGGCAAGGGCAAAGGACTGCCCAAGTACCACAAAAGAAACGCCATCAGGGTATACTCAACCCACAATCAGGAAGTCCTGGACTACTTCAAGGACAGACCGGATGATTTGTTGGTACTGGATTTCACCAAAGGTGATCGCTGGGAACCGTTGTGCGGCTTTCTGGACCACTCCGTGCCCGACGCCCCTTTTCCCCACGCAAACGAGACCAGGGCGGCTAAACAGTCCCCCATCGCGCTGTACCGAAAATGGAGGTATCTGCGAAAGCAGACTCGTAACCATGTCAAAATGAAGTATATGGAGGCCAGAGGATATTTATAACACACACAAATGACTATCTGGTTTTCCTTCTATCTGGTTTCGATTCTGTTGACAGTGTCTGCTGGGCTGTCCTTTGTGGACGGACGACGCAAACGTTTGCGGGCGGGACGAAAGCACATCAGCGTATTGGTGCCCTGCTACAATGATGCCCGCACGATACCCGGTGCCTTGACCGCGATTCAGGAGGCCATGGGGAATCGGCACAACTACGAAATTCTGGTGGCGGACGACGGGAGCACGGACAATTCGCGGGAGATGTTGTCGGAGTTATGTGACGGAGTGAAGATCCGTCTGGTGGTCAATCCGCGCAATCTGGGGAAATCCGAAACGTTGAACCGATTGGCGCGTCACGCGGCGCATGAATTGATTTTGTTTATGGATGCGGACACCTTGCTGCACGAAAAGGCGTTGGAGGACATGTTGGCACGTTTGGAGGAACAACCGGGACTCGGGGCGGTGAGTTGCCCCTATCAGCCTTTGAACAAAGGACTTCTTGCGAGCCTGCAGGCGGTGGATTACAGCATGATCCGCATGGTGCAGGCGAGTTATAATCTGACGTCGG
Organism: Kiritimatiellia bacterium; assembly: GCA_040905625.1. Lineage (GTDB taxonomy): Bacteria > Verrucomicrobiota > Kiritimatiellia > SS1-B-03-39 > UBA6053 > UBA6053. The sequence continues at coordinate 446 of JBBDRC010000028.1, read as the reverse complement.
GGCTGGCGCTGTGGGGCGGATGTATCATGATCCGCCGGGAGGCCTTTATGCAGGCGGAGGGATTTGAGCGGTCGGCCATCACCGAAGATGTGGATTTTGCTGTTATCAAGTGTGTACATTCTGCCTCTCATCCGCCGCAAGCGGGAAGTGGGGAAACTGCTGTGGATTGTGCCGTTTTCACTGGCGTATTTCCCCATGTATACACTGGTGTCGACCGTGGGTATCGTGCGGTTTTTGTTCAAACAGCAGAGATTATCTCCGGAAGCGCGTGGCTGGTAGCTCGAGCCCGTTCGAAAAGGGTAACGTCCGGAATTATTGGTTTTTTTGTCGGCAAGATGAATCGTTCCGATCTCCCCGCAAGCGGGAAGATCGGTGGTTGAGGGGGGGGTACCAGGAAATGGATCATTGCGTTCTCCGCGTAAACGCGAAGACCGCTTTAAAATCAA
>JBBDRC010000027.1:0-11122 GCA_040905625.1 Kiritimatiellia bacterium | reverse complement strand
TGGAGCGGGTGGCGGGAATCGAACCCGCGTGACCAGCCCCGCCTCCGGCGGGGTAAACTTGGAAGCTTGCCACGCCGCAGGCGTGGGCTGGAATTAAAAATCCGGCTCCTGAAGAAATCGCTTGGCTCCCCTTTTCTTAATCCTGATTTCAAGTCCCCGTGCCTCTGATGATTCTGCCACTTCTTTTTTCCAGACGGGCTTCCAGTCTTGTGCAAACGCAGTGGAACGGTTCTGCCCGGAGGTATGTTTTTTAAGACGAGTTCGAAAATTCCGAGTGAATCCGGTATAATATCGGTCTGCCTGTTCTGAATAAAGAATGTAAACAGTAAACATCAGTAAAAAGCCTTCACCACAGTGAAGGCTGGAAAGTGAAAGTTTACCCCGCCGCAGGCGGGGCTTGCCACGCCGCAGGCGTGGGCTGGAAAAGTGGAGCGGGTGGCGGGAATCGAACCCGCGTGACCAGCTTGGAAGGCTGGAGCTTTACCATTAAGCAACACCCGCTTGATGTGCTGGAAAGTGTATACACTATCGGTATGCGGGCTGGCAAAGGTATTTTGTGATGATTTTTTTGATTTTGCTAAGCTCAAGGATAGTGAGATAGGCATTCTTGCCTGTCGGTTCGTGGGGGCATTTGCACTGCGACAAACGTCCTTTCGTTAAAAATTCTCTCTCCATACACCCATTCGGGGATGCGCCCCTCCCCCGGATCAATCACAGCCTGGTATTGACCTTGTGGGTTGGATGTATCTATAGTAGTAGGGTTGATTTTCTTCTTGTCTCCTATTAACGGTATTTCATGCTAATTGAGTTCCCATGTCCCGTATGCCAAACGTCGTTGGCGATTAAAAAACAGGTGGTCGGCGGTCAGGTGAATTGCCCCAAGTGTCAAAAACTGATCCTGTTGCCTTCGGAATCCCCCCTGCCCCGTAAACAGGAGGATCAGCCTCCCTATCAGTCAGGCACCCACTATGAGGTGAAAGAGATCACCCGGGCCATCAGCATCAGCGTGGAGCCTTACCGCAGAGACCTCGAAACCAAATCCGATTTGCTGAATGATGCCGTGGAAATGGTGAAAACCCGGAATGCCCGGATCAAAGAAATCGAAACTCTCATGCTCAACACCCAGCGGGACTTCTGGGCTCTGGAGGTCGGCCACGAGGAGCAGAGCAAAGAATGCAAACGCATTTACTCCGAACTTCACCGCCTTCGCCAACTGGAGCAACCGCCGCCTCCCTCCCCGGAAACCGGGAACACCCGTCACGAACTGGAGTCCCTGCAGCGAAACCTGATGATCCTGGAGGAGAAAAAGGACAAACTGAAAGGCCGTCTGCACAACATGGTGACCCATTCAGAGAATCTGGACCACCAACTCAAACATGCGCTCGGTGTCCTCCGGCATGACGGACCTCTCTTTCCGTTGCTCGAATCACTGGAGGGGCAATTCCGTCAACAGGTCGGGGACGCGCATAAAAAACAGGTCGACCTGGACCACGCCCGGGACTATTTACAGCAGTCGTGTCAGCAACTCCTCCGCCTGCATCACAATCTGATGGAAAGCGACCGCAAACGCATTGAAATGGAGGAACTCGTTCATTCCTCCTCTCAGGACATGCATATGGCCGTCGAGGAGCGGAATCAATGGCGGAAACAGAGTGAAGAGTTTGAAAAGAAAGTGAACGGACTGCAGGAGTCTGTTTCCTCCATGGATGTTCAACTTTCAGAGATGGGCAAACTGAAAGTCGAATGGGAACAGGACAGAGAACTGTCCAAACGGCTGCAGGCGGAACTGGAGGAAAATCTGGAGTTGTTGCGAAAACGGATTGAGCTGGAGCGTGACCAACACCAACAACAACTTACCGAGAAGGAACAGAAACTCAGGGAAACCGCACAAAAGAAGATTGAATCACTGGAACTCAAACTTCGACAGGCACACGCGGAACTGAATGAAACCGAAGCAAAACTGGAAACCTCTCTCCATACCCAGCACCAGTTGGCCGAGCAGAATGTCCAGAACGAAAAGCAGCGCAGGAAACTGAAAACTGAACTCGCCGCCGCTCTGGAAAAAATCGAGTCGCTGGAGGAGTAAGAGATCGTTACAACATCGGCTGCGGCTTGAATTTTCCGCTCTGACCCAAAAAGACACAGGGATTGTTGTAAAACAGGGTCTCCACCGCCCGATCCGAATGTCCCCGCAACCGCATTTGAAACAGGGTGTCGTGCAGGGTGGCCGGATCCGAGGGCCCCCAGTCTCCGCTGGCGTCCACGATCATTCGCTCCAATCCGAACGTCTCCACCAGATCGATGACCCGTTCGGGGGAGTTTTTAGTCACCGGATAAACGGTCATGGCGGTCCAGAATCCTTTTTCGTGCAGTATGGGCAGGGTATGCTCCTCGGTATGGTCGAAACAGACCCGGTTGGGGTCCACCCCTCCGTGACCCTCCAGATACTCGAGCATCATCCGGGTCCCCTTCAGCTTATCCTGCAAATGGGGAGTATGAATCCAGATCAATTGGTCGTATTTCAACGCCAATTCCACCTGCTCTTCGAAAATAATCATTTCATTGCGGGTATTTTTGTTCAACCCGATCTCGCCCACACCCAACACCGTGGGTTTGGATAAAAATTCAGGCATGAAGGAGATGACCTCCCGACTGAAGCCCACATCCTCCGCCTCTTTGGGATTAATACAGATCCAGCAATAATGATCAATCAGGTACTGTGCCGCCCGGGTGGGTTCAAATTCGGAAATGTGGGTAAAATAATCATGGAACGCCCGCGGGGACGTGCGGTCGTAACCGGCCCAGAAGGCCGGTTCACAAATGGCCACCGTGTGCATGCGGGCCATTCGCTCATAATCCTGCACCGTGCGGGCGATCATGTGAACATGGGGCTCGATGATTTTCATGACGACGCCTCCCCTTTCACCGACAGCAACTCCAAAATCCTCCGTGTCCGGTCGGACCCGTCCTCCTGAATGATCCGCGCGGCCTCCCGCAACTCCTCCAGTCGCGGGTCCCGCCACACCGAATCGCCCCCTCCGGCCCTTTGAATACGGTCAAATGAGGCGGCGGTTTCAATCAGCGCCGAGCGCATGTGCAAATAAAACTGATCGAGAAGTTCGGGGGCGGATTTTGGAGATTTCATGCGGCCAACGTACCCCTGAATTCAGAAAAGTGAAACCATTTTTTTTGAGTTTAACCTGCCTGAGTCATCCTGAATCCGTGAGATAGCGGCTAACCTACCTGGCTGAAAAAAACATGCAGGATTTTGGAGCGAATATAGCGGGGATTCAGGAAGCCAGCTTCATCATCCGCAACAACTCATTCCCGTATTTTTGAAGTTTTGCGGGGCCGATCCCTGGAATTGCGGCCAGAGCCTGTTCGGAACCGGGCTTTTTCACCGCCAGGGCCTCCAGAGTTTTATTGGATAAAATGTGGTAGGGCTTCATGCGGGCGATCCGGCATTGGCGCATACGCCAGCTTTTAAGGGCCTTGAGCAGATCCGGATCCGGGTCGGTCTCGTCCACGGAGGCACCCGCCGCGGCCAGTTCCACCCGCGGCTGTATCTTTCTCTGTACAGCCAATTTGCCCCGGTCCGTCATCGCCAGCATGGGGAACTCCCGCCCCTCCTGCTTCAGGCAACCGTCCGCCGCCAGTTCGTCGATAGCCGATACAATTGCGGCCAGCGTCCAGTCACTGAGCAGGCCATAGCAGCGGTGATGGTGGAGCCCGGCCTCGAAAATTCCCTTGGACTGGGAGCCCTTCAATAACTCGGCGATCCGGGCGCGCCCGAATTGACCATCCAGTCGACCCACCGCGCTGAGAATTTTCTGTACCGCCACCCACTGCTCTTCCGGAAAACTCTCAGGAACCGGAGCCGCCCCTTTCGCACAGCGGTCGCAGGCCGTGCAGGAGTCGCCCAGATCGGTGGGATCGCCAAAATAGCGTAAAATCTGTTTATGCCGACATTCGGGACGGTTGGAATAATCGAGGATCGCATCCAATTTGGCCCGGTCCCGTTCGGCCTTGGCCTCCATTTTCAGCAACTGTTCAGCAAGCGCCCGTTGGTTGATTTTCTCCATCGCCATCACCGCCTGGGTTCGCGAACCCGGCTCCTCCTCCCTCTGGATGCACCCCGCCCGTTCCAGGATCCAGGTGGCGGTGCGCACGGCCATGGGGTTGTTGGTGGTGGACAGTTGCTCTTTCCACTGCTCCGCGGGCAGGGCCAGAGGGCGGTTCATGCATTTCCGTCGATACAACTCCAACAGTTCCAGAATGGTTGCTTTGGACGGGTTCCCTCCCTCCAGAAAAAACTCCTGGGTGCGGATGTCCGCGAAATTGTACAGCAACTCGCACCAGGCCGGTGCCTCGTCGCGTCCGGCCCGGCCCATTTCCTGATAATAGGCCTCCATACTTCCCGGAATATCCCAGTGAATGACAAAACGAACATCCGCCCGGTCCACGCCCATCCCGAACGCATTGGTGGCCACCACCACATTGGCCTTGCCGGTCATAAATTGATTCTGAATCCGCTCCCGCTCCTGATCGCTCAATCCTCCGTGATACAGGGTGACGTCCTCCCCCCGCTGCGCCAGTTTTTTCACCACCCGTTCCGCCTGTTTACGGGTGGAGCAATAGATAATCCCGAACCGCCAATCCTCCAGAATCGCCAGCACCCGGCGGAGTTTGTCTTCATGCGTGGAACACCGCGTCACCGAAATATGCAGATTGTGCCGAATAAATCCGTGAACGAAAATCTCCGGTTCGGTTCGGTTCCCTTTTCCCAGCGCCAGATGTTCCACGATATCGTCCCGCACTTTCCCGGTGGCCGTGGCCGTCAATGCCATCACTCTCGCATCGGGAAATTTTCGGGTGATTTTGTGGAGATGCAGATAATCCGGACGGAAATCATGCCCCCATTGCGACACACAGTGGGCCTCGTCCACCGCCAGCATTGACACCTCCACCTGATCCAGCAGACGCAAAAAACGCGGGTCTTTCAGACGTTCCGGAGCCAAATACAGCAATTTGAATTTCCCCTGCCGCACTTTTTCGAAGCGGTCCTCCATTTCCCGGGGGTGCAGGGTGGAATTCACAAATGTGACCGGAATTCCGAAACGGTTCAAGCTGTCCACCTGATCCTTCATCAGCGCAATCAAGGGGGAAATCACCAGCGTGACCCCTGGAAATTCCATGGCCGGAAGCTGAAAACAGAGTGATTTACCCGAACCCGTGGGCATCACCACCACCACATCCCTTCCATTCAAAACCGACCGGATGGCCTCCTCCTGACCCACCCGGAACTGTTCCAGGCCAAAATGACGTTTCAGCGAATCTTCAAGCATACCCTTCCCTAACCGGACCCGCCCTAAATTGCAAAAGAAAAGTATGGAGGGGGCGCATCCTGCGCCGGAACCTTTGTCATGACAGTCGGTTTTGTCATGACATCACATGGAGGGGGCGCAGGATGCGCTCCCTCCATAATTATTCGTTTTTGATATTGCACCTGGCGGTGACTTCGGTTATGTACACCCTTCCTCTTTCCGGGAACGGTCTTCCCGAAAACAGCGATCACATTTTTTATAAGGACGTACTCATGCCAAAATTAAACACCCGCGGCGCTAAACAAACCACAAAAGGCAACAGCATCACCCGTAAAGGTCTTCCCAAGAAAAAGGGAGGCATCGGTCTGAACACCACGGGCATCAGCCGCCGTGATTTCAAAACCAACGCTCAGCGGAAGAAAATCCGTTTCAGCGACGGCACCGTTCGCACCATGTGGGTGAAGGTTTCCGACCTGAAGGCCGGCAAGTACGACAATCCCCGCAAAGAAGATTTTTGTATCTAACCCCGTTTTGGAGAGTCCACATGCCCCGCGATCTTATCAAACTTGTTTCGTCCGAAGGGACCGGTCATTTCTATACCCTGACCAAGAATCAACGTCTCAAACCCGAGAAAATGGAAACGAAGAAATTCGATCCGATCGCCCGTAAACACGTGGTGTATCGTGAAGCCAAAATTAAATAAGCTCTTTCAAACGGCTTATGACAAACACCGTCCTGTCACCGGGCGGTTTTTTTGTGCCTGCCAAGCGATGTAATCTGAATCCTTGCACAATGAATTCGGATATTCTATATTTGTCCTATGGAAATCGAACCGGAACATATTCCCCCGCCCCGTTCGGGCCGCCGGGATGGCTATAGAAAAGAGCGAACCTCACCCCCAGGGGTTGGATTTCTTCCAATGCTGCTTTGGGGCGCCCTGGCGATCGCCCTGGGTGTGGTGTTCCTGTTTTTTGTCTTCTGGCTGGCGGTCGCTTTCACCGCGATCGGCCTGATCCTGATTGGATATAATGTGATCCGGGGCCTTCTTTCCGGGAAAAAACGGACTGGAACCGACCATGCGGTGGTTCATTTTCACATCGATCGCGAATAGAACCGTATGGGAACAGGACATTCACATCGAAAATTCGGTCGGGTTGTGATGATGATTCTTTCCAACATCCTGATTGCGGACGAAGCAGGGGTCGGGCCCCCTCTCAAGGCGGAAACCGCGGAAAACAGCTCTGTCGCTCCCACTCCTCAACCGGAAAAGAAAGATCCGGAGTCCGTATGGATGGATCAGTCCCAGGAATGGATCAATGAAGCCCTGTACAAGCGGGTGGTATGGTTGGATTCCATGTTCTATAACTACGGGGACGATTTGTCGGTCCGCAAAGATCCCCGATCCCGCTTCCGTTTGAAGGTATTCAGCGTCATGGATCCTGAAAATCTTGAGGGATCCTCCGTGGACGCCAAGGCCTCTGCCTCGGTTCGACTTCCGGGATTGAAAAACCGATTCCGGCTGATCCTGGATTCGGACGGGTTGAACACCTTTCCGGGCAGTCAACCGGATGAAGCCGAGGGAGCCAATCGACTCTCCCTGCGCAGAGTGGGCTCCTGGCTGGATACGGATGTGGGGGCGAAAGTCCGTACGCCCCCGGTGGCGTTTGCCAGACTTTCCGCGCGTCACAATCTGTTCACCGGCCCGGTGGAGTGGCATTTCAACCAACGATTTTATTATGAAACGGGGGAGGGGTTCGGGATGTTGCCCTCTCTGGCCCAGCACTGCTGGCTCCACAAAAGGTGGATGCTCGGTCATGTCAGTTCCCTGCGCTGGTCCGAATCCACCACCGGAGTCGAATGGCAGGATTCGTTCACTCTCCTCAGGGTTCTGCAGGTGCTTGAGGACAAGGACCACGGTACATTTATCGGAAACAGTGATATTTCCCACGGCGCGGGGATTCGACTGGGGGCCAACGGACAGGACGAGGGGTCACATGAGATGAGCCGTTATCAACTCGCCCTGGTCTACCGTCGTCCCCTGTTCAAAAGAGACTACCTCTATCTGGAGATTTCCCCGGAGGTACAGTGGAAGCAGGACAATGACTGGAATCCCGACTACAACCTGAGGGTGGGACTGGATATGTTATTCTGGAGAGACCGTTGAAGCCGACTACTCTTCGACTTTCACTTTCATGGTCGCGTTTTTGTAATAGCTGTCCGAGTCCAGATTCTTCAGCTTGTTTTCCGGGGACACCAAATCCAGAATCGACCGCAGCGGAGCGGCCAGGGAACCGGGATCCTGTCGAATGACCCGGTGCATGGGAATCGACGCGTTCAGACGCAACACCGACCGCACATGTTCGTCTTCGGCGGGGAGGGTGAATCCTTTTCCGCAATGGGGGCATCTCCCCCGTTTATCCTGATCCGCGTCCCGCACCCACAATTTTTGGCCGCAATAGGGACAGCTCATTTTAAAATCGACTTCATTATCGTTTCGATAAATCAGCATCTGGGTCGGAACCGTAAACCCTTCGGTGGCTTTCTCCAATAAGTCCGAAATCTGCTGCAGGGACACCACATCCACAAATCGCACGATTCCCACCACCACATCGAAGGAAGACGAACCAGGGTGCGTTCCGTCCTTCGCCCCCACTTCGAAACTGAGCTTCCGACCCGAAAACGAGGCCACCTGCTTTTCGTCCTCCAGTTGACAGCCGATATCCTCACATAACCACTCGGTAAGTTTGGGATCGGCGGAAAGGAGTTGAACGTGAACAGCAGCAGAGGGTGAAGATGACATAGGTAAACAATAAGTGGATACCCGAATCGTGTCAACGGACAAACGTTATTAGATTTTCGTGTGAATGTCCCTTCCGGTTTAGAGTTGCCATTTCCCCCGCTTCACTGCATAGAGTGAACCGACAAACTGCCAGGCCCTGATAGCTCAGCTGGATAGAGCAACGGACTTCTAATCCGTAGGTCGCAGGTTCGAATCCTGCTCAGGGCGCCATTATTCATCCAAACGGGTTCGTATATGTTGTATCGTATCGGTTCTATCTTAATTTTCTGTCTGTTGGCGACCACAGGCTGCCTGCAAACCCGCGAAACGGAGTTGGACAGGGTCGCGAAACAACGCGCACTCGAACAACGCCAGCAACAGCAACAACTTTCCGAGCACCGTCAACGAATTCAGTTGCAGTTTGAGGACAGCGAGGCACAGTTGATCAATACCCGCGAGGAACTCCGCCAGGTGAAAGGGGAATTGGCAGCCCGCCCCTCCCGTGACGATTTGGAACGCCTGGACAACCGAATTTCGGCGCTCGAACAAATGATTCAGCGAATGGAGGCACAGCGCGTCCGGGACCGCGAGGAACTGCTCGAAATCCTGAGCCAGCGCATCGCCGCCGTTCTCTCCCAACAACGGGCCAGCCACATACAATCCTCCGGCCGTTCCCACGAAGTCGCGCGGGGGGAAACCCTCAGCGCCATCGCCGCCGCCTACCGGGTAAGCAGTCAGGCGATTATTCAGGCGAACAACCTCCAGAATCCCAATGACCTGCGCATTGGACAGAAATTGACAATTCCCGGAAATTGAGGTCTACATGGAATCGGAACATCAATCGCAGTGGTTTGTACAATCGGCTTCAGGAAACCGGGGACCCTTTTCATTGACGGAACTGATGCAACAGGCCTGCACCGGAAAACTGAACGGTAACACCAAGGTCTCCATGGACCACGGGGCCGGTCCCTGGATGAAGGCCGAAACGCTGGAGGCTCTGGAGTTGGACTGGCAGGTCCAACCGGAGGAGGGGCCGCCCCTGCCACGCTGTCACGCCCTCGCCCTCCGGGAGGGGGTCGAAAATGAGTCCATCCAGCCCTACTGGACCATTTTACACCTGCCTTCCGGCGAAACCTACGATGTGGTCGATGCCCTCTGCTCCGCGCTGCTCACCCAAAACCGCCTGTTGGAGGAGCACATTCACGCCGGATCCAAACCCGGGACCTCTCCGTCCGATGCGGAAGGCGAGCCGGATCCCATGCAGCAGCGCATTTCCCTGGATCAGGCCAAAAAAGAAGCCGCAAAATGGCAGAGTCTCTACCAGGACGAGATCACACGCAATGAGCAACAGGAGCGGAAACTGCGTGAAGATGTGGAAGAACTCCGCGCCTGGCAGCGCAACGCCGCCGAACGAATCAAGGCCATGGACCGCCGCCGCATTCAGGAAAAGGAGGACGGACTCTCGATGTCCCTTCCGGATGGATTCAGCGGCGATCAGGACCTTGCCCGGGCCTATCAGGAACTGCGGGTGCAACTGACCCATCTCCTGGACTCTCTGGAATTGAAATCACGCCAGTTGGATGAATCGCGGGCGCAAATGAAGGAACTCACGTTCCAATTGCGCAAAGAACGTCAACAGGCACAGGAACAGGTGGAATACGTTTCACAGCTCCACGAGGACACCCTGGATCAACTGAATCAACTCGAACAGGCCCATATCCATCTCACCCGCTCCTATCGGGACTTGAACGACCGCACCATCCGCATGCGGAATGAGATGAAAGAAGAACCGCGCCCCCCCCGGCCGCCCGCTCCCGCCTCATCTCCCTCACCCGAAAAAACCGACAAACCGCCCGCTTCCCCACCGCCGCCCGCGTCCGACAAGGGCAATAAGAAAGAGAAGGGCACAGTCAAACTGAAAATGACCTGAGGAAAATCGAATGGACGCATTGATCACCTATCTGCAGGATCCGGAAACCCCTTTCGGGGTGTTCGACCTGGTGTATGGAGCCTATTTCCTGTTCGCCTTCATTCGGGGGATCTTCCGGGGGCTGCCGGAGGAATTATCGCAGTTGTTGGGAACCCTGCTGATTTTTTGGGGCGGCAGCCGGTTTTACACGCCTGTCAGCGAATTTATCGTCAGCCACACCCGTCTCGAGGAGCCCGCCGCCTCCAAGGCGCTGGCCTACGTGCTCATCGTTCTGGTCTTTTTGATTGCGTGGAAGCTGCTCACCTTTCTTATTCGTAAAACCCTGGACTGGACCTGCCCCCGCCAATTGCGACGCTTCGGCGGCGCTGCGGTGGGCCTCCTCAAAAGCGCCATCATCGTGTGTGTCATTCTGGCCGGGGTCCTGCTGAGCGGACATCAGGTGCTCATCGACCACATGATCGGGCAAAGTTACGTGGGCCGTGCCGCACTGAACATTTTGCCAGCCCAAACCGACGACGCGCCCGATGGATCTGGAAACCCTTAAGGAAGAAGTCCGTGCCCGCGCGGATATTGTCGATATCGTCGGCCGGGTCGTGAAACTCACCAGGGCCAGCGGCTCCTGGAAGGGCCTGTGTCCCTTTCATCAGGAGAAAACCCCCTCGTTCAATGTCAATCCCCAGCGGCAATCCTACCATTGCTTCGGCTGCGGCGCCGGAGGGGATGTGTTCAAATTCGTCATGGAATACGAGCATCTCGATTTCCTGGCCGCGGTGGAAAAACTGGCCCAACAAACCGGGGTTCCGTTTGAATTGGATGGAAGCAAAGGAAATGCGGGCAACAAGCAGAAACTCCTCGACCTGCATGAACGCGCCTGCGCCTTTTTTGAATCCGCTTTACACGAGGGCTCCGCGGGAGAGGCCGCCCGGGCCTATGTGAAAAACCGCGAACTTCAACCCGACACCCCCGGCACCTTCCGCCTCGGATTCGCTCCCGACAGTTGGGACGCCCTCCTGAAAGAGGCCCGAAAGTGGGCCTTCAGCGAGCAGGAACTGATCGATAGCGGCTTGTTTATCGTTCGGGATCAGCCCC
>JBBDRC010000026.1:0-11178 GCA_040905625.1 Kiritimatiellia bacterium | reverse complement strand
TGGGCGAATGGGCATGGACCGACGGCGCCCCCGCCGTCCTGTCACCGGGTGGGCGAATGGGCATGGACCGACGGCGCCCCCGCCGTCCTGTCACCGGGTGGGCGGGGGCGCCCACGCTCCATGGACAACCGGACAGTGATCGTAAGACCGCTTAAGCCGCCCAACCCCCGGTAGAAAGGACCGGATCCAGATCCCAACCGGATTCGGTTCGGAAAAAATACAACACCCGGCCACCTCCAGCCAGCGGCCCTGTTCCAGAACCTGTCATGATTTACATAATTCTTCCACAACGTAATTGAATCCCTGTTTTTTAACAATCTTCACCTCACGTCCTCGTGGAATAAAATCTTTAAGACTCGTTGAATCGAAGCTGTTTCCCTCAATTTCAATCAATCCACTCGGCTTCAGATCGGTTAGACATAACGCGACAGCCCCAATCAACTCCGTTTCTTTCTTTTGATCACTTGGGGTAGAAGCATCAAGTTTTTCATCCAAAGTGAGGGATGGCAAAAAAAGACCTGCTATCAGAGCAACTGGCCAAAAAAAGGCGAAGACAACCGCAACCAAAATACCTATCCCTCCTCCTGATCCAGTAAACACAACCAGGAATTCCATGATTTCTCTGGCAGGCCCAAAATACTTCGGGGATTTTTTCGCCAGAGGGATCAGTGAGAATCCTGACAAAAGATAAATTAAAACGAAAGGTGCGAACCAGGTGTTCATTTGATTTCAGTCGTAATCAAGAGGGTCATTTTGACTCGGAGTGGGTGTCCGATTGTCCACCACCGCCTGGTTCAGTATCCGGGTTTCGCTTTGGCTGGGTGGTATGGGAAACGGATTTGTCTTCGTGGACATAGACAAGGCATACGCCCCAATCTTTATGTGGGCTTCCCTCGACAACTCTTCCCGGATTGTTCGGAATCATGTAACGAAGTCGCCAGATTACTGTTTTATCGGGCTTCATCTGATGGCTCTCATATGAAAGTTCGCTGCAATAAATGCCAGGGAATTCAGGGAATGTCTTTGCAACATATTCATCTGCAAGCCGAGCCGCTTCAACTGCTTTGAACAGAGGCGCACGCGGCGTGTGAGTTGGCGGACTTTCAGCCATTGCAGACTCGGCAACAGCAAATATCGCAAGAATGGCAAGGAGGTGTCGCATCATTTGTTTTCTTCCTCAGTCAATCAGTTATTCTAAGAGCAGTAAAAAAACATACAGATACACAGTATTTGCATCTACAAGCATGGCCGGTTATTTTCTCTCTCCAAAGATTTTTCAGTCATAATTCGATCCCGCACCACCCCCGGACAGACACCAGTAAATCCCGCCAATTTCACCTTTTCCATCTTTGCGTACTTCGCGGCTTTACGAGAGTCAATTCGTCCACGTCTCGTTTTCATGACAGAATTCTTTCATACCTTCGGCGCTTTGTCCCTACCAATCCACCAAAAATTTCACCGCTATCCCTTCCAACATTCAGAAGCCCCTGTTCAGAGTCCCTCGTTCACAAGGCTTCACAGACCGCCCGATTCATCGGGTGGCGGCAACCAAAGTTCTCTACTGTACTGAAAAGCCCGGGTTCCGAAACGCAGGCCGTGAACGGCCCTTTGATGAAGCCTCGTGAACGAGGGACTCCGAACAGGGGCTCCGAAACCAGTCCGTTCGCGCAGAATGGTCTTTAGATTTCCGCCTAAATCTTGTTCAACCCTACTGGATTCTACTCTGCCAATACGAGGGGCGCCGTTTGCAGTGTGCAATTGCAAGAATCCAGACGTGGCGATTTTCGTATGCATACACATCATGCGTACTTGGCTCTGATATCCGCGAAGACCTCGGTCGCCGAACGACCGGTAGCGGACCCTGCCCGCACGGTTTCGAGTCGCCGTTGAATCTCAGCCTCCTGGGTTAGGCTTAAATCGCATTGGGTCGGATCATCAAGGCTCAGGATCAGTTCGTGAGCAAGACTTGCCCGCTCACTCGCCGAAAGCTCCATCATTTCATGACGCATTTTGTCCATCGTGATCATGTTGGAATCATACCTCCCCGAAGACATTCGTCAATTAACTTTTTGCAGAACAGATGGGTCTTAACCATAAAATCCCGCCAACTTCATCTCTTCCATCTTTGCGTTCTTCGCGGCTTTGCGGGAGTCACCTCTTCCACGTCTCGTTTTCATGCCGAAACTCTTTCACACCATCGGCGCTTTGTCCCTTCCAATCCACCACAAATTTCACTTCGGTCTCTTACAACATGCAGGAGCCCCTGTTCAGAGTCCCTCGTTCACGAGGCTTCACAGACCGCCCGATTCATCGGGTTGACCCCCAGCCTCCGGATACCGAAAAACCCGGGTTCCGAAACGCAGGCCGTGAACGGCCTTTGATGAAGCCTCGTAAACGAGGGACTCCGAACAGCGCCTCAGGATCCCGTCCCTGAAGCGCCGATGAACGATTTCCGAAGCCCGGAAGGCGGAACTCTGGAAAAGTTTTTACACTTTTCTTAATAAATAGTCCTCTTTTTCCTCATCTCTGTTCTCAAAATTTCCAACATCCTTCTCATCAATAGGAAACGTAGAGTCAAGTTTGTTGAAGGGTATCCAGCCTTTGCTGCCAAGCATCTCTGCGCGTGCTCGACTTGGAACATCCGTTGCAGTTATCCAAGGCACCAAGCCGCTATCTGAATGCCTATAGATTACAGAGGTGATCATGAAAAGATCTGAACCGGTTTCACTTTGGAGCTCATCCCGTTTGAGTAGTTCCCCAACCCTTGGAACAAACTCACATTGGATTTCGATTGGCATCCTGATACAGTCTCCTTTATTGTTTACGTACTGTATTTTTATTTTTCCCATGTCCTATCCTTGCTGTATATATATAAGAATCTGAATAGTTATAATTTTTGCATTTACATGCATGGACGGTCAATTTCAATCTCCAGGAATTTTCAGTCATGCTTCGATCCCGCTTTGGAATCTTATGTGAGGGGCCGGGCTGTTTGTGGCAGAGAACACGCAATTGGACCAGTGCATCACTCATCGATCCGGTGATCTCTCCTTCCTGTACCCGCAGTTCAAATCCCAGTTCCAGATCCTGATCCCGCATGTGCTCCTCGATGTGACGGGCGGGTATTTTCCGCACGGCTTTTTCACGCAGCGATCCTCCCTCCGGTTCCCGCAGCGAAAGGTCCGAAAAGCGGATCAACCAGAACAGATCAATAAACACCTCGCCCTCTTGTACATACCATGCATCCCGGACCTCCACATCCATCCGCCCGTCCTCCAGGGTATCCGGGAGAACCAGGATCAGTTCACAATTCCGAAGACGCACCTGCTCCACGGTAAAACCGGGACGATTTCTCAACGTAATCAAAGGAATGCGGATCCCTTCCTCCGGTTCCCGCGGGGAGGGATCCGCGGGGAGAATGCGCCCACGAAGTCCCTGAATGTTCAGCCCCGGCATGGTGCGCGGCAGCGACCATGCGGGTCCTCTAAACGCTCCCGTCACTTCTCCGGCGGAAAGATCAAACCCTGCTGCATCCCCGCTTTTTTCACGGCGGGTCTCCAGGTCCACAAATCGAAATTCGCGTTTGAGAAACGATCCCTCCACCGCCACAAAATCAATTTTCACCCCATTTCTTTTATTTTCTCCTGCTTAAGATTCCAGCAATATGCACCTGTGCCCTCCTGCTTCTGTTCTCCGACCGCCGCTCCTCCTCCACTCCACCGCGGTTATTCCGCAACGTTTCTTAAAAAAGGCGCTGAAACGGGCGGGGTCGGGTATGCCGACGGTCTCGCCGATGCGGGCGATGGTCCAGTCAGTTTCCTCCAAAAGCCGCTGCGCCTCGCGGGTGCGCAGTTGCAACAGATACTCGTAGGGGGTCACCCCGCATTCATCGGCAAAGCTTCGTTCAAACGAACGGCGGGACATTCCCAATCGACGCGCCCAGTCGGCGACCGGAGGCGGATCAGCCAGACGGGTATGCAGCAGGTCATTGATCGGATGACGCAGTCTTCCCGCATCGCTTCTTCGCACGGAACTCTGCCTCACCCGCAATTCACCGGGTGAAATCTGCACATGTCGCACCCGGGTTTCATTCACGCTCTCCGCCAACACGCCCGCGGCGGCCCTCCCCATTTCGGCGTATGGAATCGGAAAAGAACTGATACCCCTGTCAGCCAATATGCCGTCCAACGTCCGGTTCCCGATTCCGACAAAGCCAATATCCTCAGGCACTCCGAGTTCCAGGGACCGGGCCACCTGCAGTCCCCGGCGGACCAGAAAATCGGATGCGCACAACACCCCGACCTCTGATTGAGCGCGTATCCGGTCCCGCAGGGACTCCGTGCTCCGCACCCACTCCAGCCCCGCACCCCCACAGATGTCCGGTGACATGCGGGGGGAGAAATAGAGCAGTGACGTATACCCCATTTCCTCAAAATGCGCAGCGGCTTTTTTCCCGATTTCGGTTTCGTTTAAGCAGACGGAAGGAATGTCTTCGGCGAGCAACCGCCCTCCCAACTGCACCACCGGCAAATCCGGCGGCAGGGTCTTCACCCATATCCGCGAGATGAAATCCCCCACCACCGCATCCACCGCGCGGAGTTCGATCAACCGCCGCAATTGAATTTCAAACTGTTCCTGCAGGGCAATCACCTGCCAGCCCCGTTCGGAAGCGGGCTCCAGAAAACCCTGATACACCTCCATCGCCTCCTGTAACTGTCCGGCAAATCCGTAGGCCACCCGGAAATTCTGTCGTTTACGATATTTCATAATATTCTTTTGCGATATATCGTATTGTGTACCTTTTCAAGTCTGGTAAGATGCACATCTTATGAAAAAAGCACTCATTACCGGTATCACCGGTCAGGACGGATCGTACCTGGCCGAACTTCTTCTCGAAAAAGGCTACGAGGTTCACGGTATCATCCGCCGCGCCTCCAGCTTCAATACAGAGCGCATTGAGCATCTGTATCAGGACCCGCACATCAACGGCACCCGGATGTTTCTGCATTACGGGGATGTCACCGACGCCTCGCAGATTGCCAACCTGCTCTACGACGTGCAGCCGGAGGAAATTTACCATTTGGCGGCACAGAGCCATGTCCGCGTCTCTTTCGACACGCCTGAATACACCGGCGATGTCACCGGACTCGGCACCGTTCGGATTCTGGAGGCCATGCGCAACGTGGGACTGAAGGGCGCCCGTTTCTATCAGGCCTCCTCCTCCGAAATGTTCGGAAAGGTCCAACAGATTCCCCAAACCGAAGTAACACCCTTCTATCCGCGCAGTCCCTATGGCTGCGCCAAAATGTACGCCTACTGGCTCACCATCAACTACCGCGACTCCTACAACATGCATGCCAGCAACGGCATTCTGTTCAATCACGAGTCTCCCCGCCGCGGTGAAACCTTTGTGACCCGCAAAATCACCCGCGCCGCCACCCGCATCAAGCTCGGATTGCAGGACAAACTGTATCTGGGCAACCTGGATGCGCAGCGCGATTGGGGATACGCCCCCGATTACGTGAAAGCCATGTGGATGATGCTGCAGGTGGACCAGGCGGATGATTATGTCATCGCCACCAACGAAACCCATTCCGTCAAAGAATTTGTGCAGGAAACCTTCGGTCTGCTGGATCTGGACTGGGAGGAGCATGTGGATTACGACAAGCGCTACGAACGCCCCTCCGAAGTGGATCTGCTCATCGGCGATCCCGCCAAGGCCAAAAAACAACTGGACTGGGAACCCACCGTGCTCTTCAAAGATCTGGTGCGCATCATGGTCGAATCCGACCTGAACCTCGCCCGCCGCGAAAGCGCCGTAAAGCAGACCCTCGCCGATTTTGAAGCGACACCCTGAGGGGGAAAGTCCGTTGTTGGTTGTTAGGTGTTGGTTGATGGTTGTTGGTTTCCACTCACCAAACACCTAACAACTACCACCTATCACCTGACAACTATCACCTGACAACTATCACCTGACACCTATCACCTGACAACTATCACCTGACACCTATCACCTGACACCTATCACCTGACACCTATCACCTGACAACTATCAACTATCACCTATCACCTATCAACTACCACCTGACAACTATCACCTATCACCTATCACCTGACAAACGACCATGACAACAATCTACATATGCGGGCATCGGGGCATGGTGGGATCCGCCGTGATGAGGGCTCTGGTATCCCGCGGGGATGTGAACTGCGTCACCCGCGCCCGTCATGAACTGGATTTGTGCAATCAGGCGGCGGTGGAGGACTTTTTTGCCCGCGAAAAGCCGGATGTGGTGATTCATTGCGCTGCCAAAGTGGGGGGGATCCATGCCAACCGGACCTATCCCGCTGAATTCATGTATGACAATCTGGCGATGGCCACCCACGTCATTCACAGCGCCTGGAGACACGGGGTAAAACGCCTGCTCTTTTTAGGCAGTTCCTGTATTTATCCCCGGGAGGCCCCGCAGCCGATGACGGAGGACTGTCTTCTCACCAGCCCCTTGGAACCCACCAACGAAGCGTACGCCCTGGCCAAAATCGCGGGACTCAAGCTTTGCCAACACTATCGGAACCAGTACGGAGTCTGCTATCACAGCGTCATGCCCACGAATCTGTACGGCCCCGGCGATAACTATCACCCGGAAAACAGCCATGTCATTCCCGGGCTGATCCGACGGTTTCATCAGGCAAAACGGAATAACGATCCCTCCGTGGTCCTGTGGGGCACCGGCACCCCCCGCCGCGAGTTTCTGTATGTGGATGATTTGGCCGACGGGATTCTGCATGTGCTGTCTCAGGACAATCCTCCCGACATCGTCAACATCGGCTGCGGGGAAGACATCCAAATTCGTGAATTGGCCGAACTCGTCAAAAACGCGGTCGGGTACACCGGGGAAATCCAATCGGATCCCTCCATGCCCGACGGCACCCCGAGAAAATGGATGGATTCGTCACGGATCCGGGCCATGGGCTGGAAGCCCGCCCATACGCTTGAAGAAGGATTGGCGAAAACCGTGAACGCCTATCTGAGCGGGGACGGGTCGCGACAATAAAATGCGTTTTCTCCTTCATTTTCTATTGGCAAACACGCTTACTTCTGCCTAAGGTGGAGTCTGTTTTAGACAACCTCAATACACGGAGACTGATATGCCCCAATCCAAACGCCTTTTGTTCCTCGTACTGTCCACCCTGTTTGTGGCCGCCACCCACGCTGATCCGCAGCGTACGTTGTTCACGTTTGAAAACCGCTTTCCCCGCTGGGAACAATTCGAAGTCGGAGCCGGTTATCAGCAAATCGACTATGATGACGGGCTGTTTGCCGCGGATCTTTCCGCCGCTTCCGTCTATGCCCGTTATGGCATTCTGGACAATCTGGCCGTACGTCTGGATGTGCCCTACGTGGAAATCGACCCCGATAACACCTCTTCGGAATCCGGACCGGGCGATCTGAAAGTTGAATTTCAACTGCGCACCTACGAAGACATTTTCGGGTACCCCTACTTCATCCCCCATGTGTCCTTCACCCTTCCCACCGGAGATGAAGACAAAGGCCTGGGCGCGGACGGCACGGTTGTGACCGCCGGAATGTCCTGGGGAACCCAAATGTATGACTGGCTGGGCTTTGTGCTCGACCTCAGCTACCGGGTCAACCCCGATGAGGACAACCAGGTGTTATTCGCGAACTCCTACATCTGGGAGGTCTCTGAAGACTTCGCCCTGCTGACTGAAATCAGTTTCGAACAGGAATCGGATGACACGGACGATCTGGTGTTGATTTCCGGAGGCATGACCTACGACTGGACCAAAAGCCTGCAAATGGCCGTGCATGTGGGAACCAGTTTTACCGGTGACGCGGACAGCTTCTTTGATGCGCGTATCAGTTACAGCTTCTGAACACGCAGCTTGCCAAACCCCTCACCGCCCGGATGTATTCCGGGCGTTTTTTTGTTCGGATAAAGCCTCATACACGCCCTGAACCTGTTTCCGAAACCGGGCCTGACCATAACGGGATTCAATCAACGCCGCCGCTTTCGCGCCCCGCCCCTCCCCGTCACGCCCCTCCCCGTCACGCCCCTCCCCGTCACGTTTGAGTGCCTCCGCCAATGCGGCCGCCATCGACTTCGCGGTGATGTCACATAACCAGGCCGTGCTCTCATCCAACACCTGCGTGTGGGTCGGCAGGCGGGTGGCCACAATCGCTTTGCCTGTTTGCATGTATCCATACAGTTTCAACGCGGTGTTTTCCCCTTCCACCCGGGGGCTCACCAACACTGAGGCCAGGGTCATGCAGGCCGGCATACGCTCCATCGGAAGCGGTCCTGTGAATATCACCTGCCGGTTCAGCTCCAGAGCCTGGACTCTCTCCATCAGGGCCCGGCGATGCCGCTCCTCCCCTCCCACAATCACCGCCAGCGCCTCCGGGAACTCCTCCCGCAACAGACTCATCGCCTCCAGCAACAGCGGAATTCCCTGATACGCCTCCAGATTTCCGGTGTACACGATGCAGGGCCGATCCCCGAGTTCAAAGCGGGTCCGCAACAACTCCGCCCCCTCCGGGTCCGGCACGAATGACTCCTCCTGGGGTGCATCCTCTATTTGCACAATCGAGGCTGTCGGCGCCAATCGGGCCGCCGCATCCGTCAATGCCTGACAGACCGTGATCACCTTCGCCGCCCGCTTCACCACTCCCCGCTCCATCGCCTCCACCAAGCGCAGCAGCGGTCTCCAGCGGATGAATCCCGAATAGGCCAGTTGATGAGATATCAGCGAATCCATATCCACCACATATGGAATACGTTTCAGCCGAGCCACGGGTGCCACAAAAAACGCGGATTCCTCCACCGCGTGCACCACGTCATAGCCTCCCCACAAAATCCGCCCGGTCACCTGAAACGCCATCAGCGCGTCCAGCGGGAATTTGGCCACTGAAGGCCCCACCTTGACATCGCGGATTCCGGGGAACCGCGGGGACCGCCGAATGCGCAGCCCCTCCATCTCCACATTCTCTCCGAAGGGATAACACACCAAATCCACCTCGTGCCCCGCCTCGGACAACGCCTTCAACATATTCCGGATATTGATCGGGGTTCCGCGCACCCTGAAAAACGGCTGGGGAGAAACAAGAAGAATTTTCATTTCGGTTCCCCGACCAGACTCTCCCAGTCCCGCCAGAATCCCGGATAGGATTTTTGCACCACCTCCGGCTCCGCGATCCGCAACGGCCCCAACACGGACAGAGGCGCAAACGCCATGGCCATGCGGTGATCGTCGTACGTCTCCACCGTCTGACCCTTCACGTGTATCCGGGTGCCAGGAAGCACCATCGCCTCATCCCCCTCCACCCGCACCACACAGCCGAATTTCGCCAGTTCCGTTTCCAACGCGGCGATTCGATCCGTTTCCTTGATCCGGAGACTCCGCAGCCCGGTCAGGCGGGCCGGAATTCCCAGCCCGGCACAGCAGACCGCGAAGGTTTGCGCCTGATCCGGGATGTGAGTGAAATCCGCCTCGAACCGGCCCGCACGGGGACCCGGCCGCAGAATCACCCCGTCCTCCACGAATTCACTTTGCACTCCGAGATCGACAAATAAATCCGCCAGGACGCGGTCCCCCTGCAGACTCGCCTCCCGGAGATGCATCAGTTTCAGTTCCCCTTCCCCGGCCAGGGCCATCAGCGTGTACCAATAGCCGGCCGCGGACCAATCGGATTCAATGGTGTAGCGGCCGGGTTGCGGACATTGCGGCGCAACCTCGAAGCACCCCCGGTCCTCCTTCACCACCAGTCCGAAGCGCCTCATCCATTCCAGGGTCATGTCGATGTAGGGACGCGAGGCAATGGCTCCGCTCAAGGTCAATTTCAGCCCCTGCGGCAGAAAAGGAGCGATCAGCAGCAGTGCCGAGGTATATTGCGAACTCACATCCCCCCGCATCGTCACCTCCCGGGTACGCTGGGTAAAGCCCTCCACCCGGACTGGGGGGAAACCCTCATCCCCTTCATAGTGTATGTCGGTGCCCAGGGTGCGCAGAGCCTCCACCAAAATCCCGACCGGACGCTGTTGCATGCGGGGGGTCCCGGTGATCACCGCCGGGCGGTTCGCCGCCGCGCACCACGCGGTCAGAAACCGCAGGGTGGTGCCGGCGTCGCGGGCGTCCAGCACCTCGTCCTCACTCGACAACAACGACTCCAGCAAACGGGTGTCCCGGGCCTCCGACAGATTGTCCAACTCCACAGCGGAACCCGCCAGGGCGCGGAGAATCAACGCCCGGTTACTTTCACTTTTACTGGCCACCAACGGCACCCGGGCGCGAAGAGGCACTCCGGGAGAGAGAACGTCATACAAAATCATGCGGATTCTACATCATGAACCGCCACAATAGGCAAGGACAATCACGTTTCTTCAGCCAGTACTCAGTACCGCTGACCTCCCTCGTCGACGTGGATATCCTCCGGCCCCAATGTGGTGATGCGGCCCGGAGCAAGGGAAAAGGTTTCCCCGCGATCAGGTGAAGCAGGTGGTGGTGCGCACCGACAATGCCGGGATCGAACTGGGCGGGGCCCAGCAACTCTCCTGCGGGGTGCTGGCCAACGTCGACTCCCCCGCCGGCTGCACCGGGAACATCATCGGCATCTTTCTTCAGGTGTGCATATTTTATAATCTTTCAGGATTTGTATTCCATGTGTTCCTCGTCATAAAGGAAGTATGAATCCGAGCATCGAACACATCTTTATCTCCCCCGCCCACAACTACGTCGGCCATCACGGCGGCCCCGCCGGGGATCATCCCTGCGAATCCCGGCAACAGGTGCGGCTGATCGCCGGACGCGGCATTGAGGGCGACCGCTACGCCCTGCGCGAAGCAGGTCATCCCAAGCAGATTACCTTCTTCAACATGGACGTGATCGACGCACTTTCCGAACGCGCGGGCCATCCCGTGCCCCCGCAGAGCGTGCGCCGCAACGTGTTCGTTCGCGGACTGGATCTGCCCGACCTGGTCGCTAAAACCTTCACCCTGCAGGGGATCCGATTCGAAGGTGTCGATCCCTGCAAGCCCTGCTACTGGATGGATGAAGCCGTCGGTCCCGGCACCATGGCGTTTCTCAAAGGCAAAGGCGGCCTCCGCGCCCGCATTCTGGACGACGGGGAACTGTGCGTGGGATTAATTGAATGATCTCCGT
>JBBDRC010000025.1:0-11509 GCA_040905625.1 Kiritimatiellia bacterium | reverse complement strand
ATGATCCTGTGATTCCGTCTGTGAGATTACAATCAATGCAAAACGGGCGGAACAACCCTGGATTCCGGTTGTTCCGCCCGCATTTTTTTGAAGACGAAATCAGGCGCTTTTTCGTCTTCCAAACGCAACCACTCCCAGAAGGGCGATTCCAAGTAAAACGAATGTTGATGGCTCGGGAATATTGTTTGCGTAGAGAACGACCGCGCCGCCACCGTCGAAATCGGCTGTATAGTCAATATAGTACTCCCCTGGATTCAGGCTGCCAGGACCGGAACCGAGAGTGAATGCCCCACCGAATGTATCACCTGTTATACTGATATTGGCGGTATCAAAGGTTCCGCTTACCCCCGGGTCGCGTCTATTGTAAGCGAACAAGTTATCACCGTTCACCGCATCGTATGTTCCCAGATCTACGTTAAGATTAGTGGTATTGTCGATAAACAGGGTGGTAGCACTACCACCAATTAGATCCCAAAAGTTCACCCCGGAATTATCGAAGGTAAAGTTAGCCGTTGCTGGGCTTGCTCCACCTATAAGTTTAAGGGTGTTCGCTTCGAGTTTGGTGGCGCTGGAACCTATGACGCTGATGGAACCTGACCCACTTCCATCATACCCGAAGTCCATTACTCCAGTTGTGAAGCTACCTCCCGAAACGGTAACGTCTCCGAGTCCACGCCATTGTATAGCCGAAGCTGAAAAGGTTCCGCCACTTACGTTAATTTCACCACCCCCACTACTAGAAAAAAATTGTACACCGTTGGAAAAGGTCATCGCCCCTCCGCTGAGGTTCCATGTGTTTCCGACCCGAGGGACGGTAGTGTTAACCTGGAACGTTCCTCCGCTTTGATTCACGGTGGTGGTTGCTGCCTGATAATTTTGATTAGCGGTTAGGTTGATATTGTCTCCACTACCAATATTGATCGTTCCTCCGGTTGTAAGCACGGCAGACTCGGCTCCATTGGCAGCATCGCCGGGGTAGACACCCGTACCGAGGGACCAGTTATCAGCCCCTGCACTGGTCCAGTCACCTGTCCCTCCGAACCAGTCTGCCGCGTGGAGTTGCGGGGTGACTGAGGCCGCCAAACCAATGGCTATCCGTATTAACGTCGTTTTAATGTTCGTGGTCGTGTTCATGGTCGTTCTCCTTTCGGTTATGGGACTGTTTATTTCCGGTGCTTCATCCTTTCCAAATCCTGTGAAATTAACTTTTGGTGCTATGAAAAAGCCATGGATTGATATTTTAACATACTTCCTGTTATAACAATATATCCCTGCCGGGGTAGTTGTCAAATATAAAATCAGTTTTTTTGCATTTTTTTTTGATATTCGATCAGGACAGCCACCAGAAAGAGCGAATCTCAGACTTCCTGTATCAGCGCCGGTTTGAAAAGGGTTGAAAACTGCCGGTTTGAAAATACTTCCTTTTTTGGGGAAACAACGGGGATACCACCCGCTTCGCTGGAGAGCACGGAGGGGTCACCCCGTGATGTCCGCTTCGCTCCCAAACGGGGCCTTCGGCGGAGCCATGCAGAAGGCGGCAGGGTTCGGCGAGCCCCTGAAGTCCAGACCTCAATTTAACCCAAGTTTCTTTTAGAAGTCAGAATTCCCAGCAAAACCGGCATTCCGCCCCAAAAGGCACTACAAAGTCGTCAGCTTTTTACGAAGCATTTTTGCGGAGGAACTTCGGTTTTCCAGTCGATGCCCAGTTTATGGAACACCTGTGCCTGTTCCGCATCCGGAACTGTCGGCTTGCGGATGTGCAACACCCGCCCGTCATCAAGAGGCAACCGGGTCGTGACCAGGCTGTGGGTGGAAAGCAAACGCCGTACGGTCTTCCAGTCCCGCATATCTCCCCTTTCGCGCAACTTCTCGCGCACCCAACATAACAGGTGGTAGGCAAGTACCGAAATGAACACATGCGCCTCCACGCGCTTTTCAATTTGATGATAGTTCGGACGCAAACCCAAAGAGCCTTTGAGGCAGGCGTATCCCTCCTCGGCCTGAAGCAACGTCATGTAGATCAACCAAAGTCTGCGGCGGACATCCGGCCCGCCGTGGAGAATAACATACTACATGTCCGCATCCATCGTATGGCCCGTCCCGTGCATGACAGAGCCATTGCCGCTCTGTTGGAACAGCTCAATTCGGGCGGTAACCAGCAAGACAGCATCCCCTTCATGAGCAAGCGGGAATGTCCTGGCGGGGAGCAGCTCTCTATTCATTTTTCGCCGCCTGACGGATCAGGCGCACCGGACCGAGAAGACCCACAGGCACCACCGGCCAGTTGGAGGCGTCGAAGCTTTTGTAATCCAGATTGACAAAGTTGATATCCTCGAAGATGCGCCAGTCCACACCCCGCCGATCCATATCGCGAATGCGGTTGGCCGCAAGGCTGGTCACCTCCACGTCCAGCCGGTTTCCGGCGGGCTTCAGCATCGGCAAGTCCACCGTGTAGGCGGGACCTATCAAGGTGGCGACTTCACGACCGTTCAAGCGGACGCGGGCGCTGGAATAGACGGTCCCGAGATCCAGAAGCCATGAGGCATCGGGTCCGGGGGCATCGAAGGTGGTGGACAGCTCCGCTGTACCCGCAAAAGCCTCATAGGCCCCGCCCCGTTCCGCCCAGGATTCAAGCCTCTCCGTCTCATAGGGTTCAGGCAGGTCCGGACCGCCTTCGAGGAATCGAACCCGCCAAGGCCCCTTCAGATCATAGGTCTGGCTATTCGGTTCACGATACGTCCAGGACCTGTCGCTCCGGGCGTTGGTTTTCAGGATCAGCGATGCGCCGGGATCCATTTGAACACGGACACGGTTCCCGCGTACTTCCGTTGCGCCCAGTTGTCCCGTCATGGGGTCCATGATCACGGCAGTTTCGAAATCAACGGACAGTTGGATCCGGGTGTTGATGCTCTCCGTTCCCTGGTTGATCAGGAAGTAACAGTGCCCGTCGGCATGTCGACGGCGCTGGTAGTAGAGCCCCTTGCTGTCGGTCAGGATTTCCCGCGACAGGCCGGCGGAGGCGAGGGCATCCTCCCAGTCCTCGACCGGAATGACTGCTTGCGTAAGCGCCGCAAAACGCGCACGGTTTTCCTTCAGCCGCGAAAAGCCCGGGACATCCCCGGGCCCCGGCGACTGGAAGAGAATGGCGGCGCCGTTGCGGGACAGATGGACAAGCCGATCCAGCGTTGCCACGGGCATGGTTTCGCAGGGCGGAACCAGCAGCGCTTTGTACGCGCCTCCCGGTGCCGCCACCTGTCCGTCCTTTACGGTCAGGGTGGCGATCTGTCGGTCCGAAATATAATCAAAGCCGTAGCCCCGCTTCCACAAACCCCGCAGAGTTTCCGCGACCGGGCGTTTCAAAAGCCAATCCCCCTGGATATGCAATTTTCCGGCCAGGGGATGTTCCGGGTCCCGCAGAATGTCGTGCACCGGGAAATAGACCAGCAGGTCGTTGTCGGGCATTCCCTCCTGCAACACCGATTGACAGCGGGTCACGTACTCGTTGAGCTTATGGAAATCACGCCAAATGCTGTTCTGCGGGTTTAATTGTGCAGAGGCGTAAAACAGCCATCCAGGCCAGGGGGTGTCTTCAGGAGAATAGGCGGTCCCGTGATACACATGGTGGTTGATCCCTGAGACAAACAGATTGTCACAGAGTTGCTTCAGGTCCGCAAGGCTGACATGAAAGTGTTCCCGGATCCAGGTGCCGGTTTCGGAGGACACCAGCGTTTTGCCGGTGATGTGGGCCGCGGAGGAAGCGAATTTGGACAGCAAGGGCGTATCCGGGGTTACGTGGCGGAAGATCTCGGTCTCCGGGATGTCGCATGCCGCGTACAGGTCAAGGAGATTTCCAGGGGATCCGTGCGCCTGATTGCGGCTCAGATGCCCGAGTTGGCGGCACCACCTGCTCCAGGGCAGAATAAACGCCTCCAGGGCAAGTTCGCCGAGCAGATACTGCAGGTCATAACGCACACCCGGCGGCAGGCTGCCGTCGGCTGCGGGGTGTTCGGTGAAATCATAGCCATACCGCTTCTCGAAAACCCCGATGATATCGGATCGCGCGTTTGCGCCATACTCCCACGAATCATGAAACTGCGCCCGAATACCCAGATGGGTAAAGGCGGGAGTAAAGTGATCGAAAACCGCCTGTGCCGAGGCGTGGTCAAAGGGATTAAACGCAAGACCGCCACCGCCCGGCCCCGGCCTTTTGATCATCTCGTGAGAGTGCTCAACCACGACACCGTTGCTCTCAATCCGCATCCTGACCGCGCCCAGCGACTCATCCAGGAAATCACCCCCCATCTTCCATCCGCTTCCCGGGGGGAGGTCCACCTTCATCCCGAGGCGCTCCGCCTCACGCACGGTATGCCGGACCATCCCGCACCACTCCGGAGACAGGTACTTGATATTTTCAGCTTCCGCCCCCTTGACCCCGTAGATTGAGGTGATCTCCACCCCGCCGAGACCGACACGCCGATACTCTTGGAGAAGCCGCGTGATCGTTGTTTTGTTTACGGCAGACCCGAACCACCACCATCGGGTCCAGGGTTGACTTTCCGGTGTAATCTCCGGCCATACAGTGTTGTTATCCTTCATATATAAAAAATATCCACTTCACCCTACTTTGTAAAGAACAAAATGAAAAGGGGTCAGTTAATATGAAAAGCGAAAGCCTCCGGTAGAGGGTTGCCAGATATGCTAACATGTCTGGTGAAACTCAACCAAGACGCTCGCCCAAGTGGGCTTCGTCACAACCAGGAGACCTCGCTATGAATAAAGGTTACTACGCCGGTATTGATTACCACAAGAACTATTCCACCGTTTGCATTTTAGATGCAGAGCGGTCTGTGGTCGTGGAGGCCACGGTTCGCCCCAACACCAA
Organism: Kiritimatiellia bacterium; assembly: GCA_040905625.1. Classification (GTDB taxonomy): domain Bacteria; phylum Verrucomicrobiota; class Kiritimatiellia; order SS1-B-03-39; family UBA6053; genus UBA6053. Next base: position 6,627 of record JBBDRC010000025.1, on the reverse strand, counting down.
AGAAGGTTTTGCGGATGTTTTTTCGCGAGTGGACGGTCCAGTGAGGACCACCTTCGAATGCGGTCTGAACTGGGGACGACTCTTCGACATTCTTGAATCATTGCCGATGGTGTCGGATGTGGTCCTGGCCAACGCATTACAGACCCGCATTATTGCCGAGGCGCAGGTGAAAACAGATAAGATTGACGCACAGAAACTGGCTTGGCTGCTTCATTCTGATCTCATCCCTTCGATTCATATTCCCAACCGGGACACCCGGCAACGGCGGGAAGTCATTCGGCAGCGCATGTACTGGGTGAAAGCGCGGACCAAAGTACGAAACCGGGTTCACCGTATCATCGAACGTCAACCTGATTTACAGATGCCTCAGGTTTCAGATCTCTTCGGGAGGAAAGGTATTACAGCCATGAAAAAAGCAGCGATTCCTGATCCAGACTGTTTCCTGCTGGAGCAGGATCTGCGGATGCTCAAAACTCTAGATGATCTGGTGAAGGAAGATGAGACACTCATGAAACAGGAGGTTGCTGAGGACGAAGACCTGCGGATCCTCATGAGCCTCCCTGGTGTCGGTTTAACCATTGGCAGTGTTCTCCGAAATGAAATCGACGGCGTGGATCGTTTCATGAATGCAAAACGACTTTGCGCATATGCGGGACTGGTACCCACCACCCACAGTTCCGGAGGAAAAACCCGGAATGGACGTATGATGATTGGCTGTAACAAATGGTTGAAATGGGCTTTTATTGAGGCGGCCTGGGTGGCCGTGGGGTGTGATTCGTACTTCGGCGGACTCTATCGCGATCAAAAAGCACGAGGTAAAAAAGCGAATACCGCTATAACCATCGTGGCCCGGCGCATGTGCCGGATCTCCTGGCAACTTCTTTACGAACAACGAACCTTTGAAAAACAAAAACCTTCTTCCGGCTGCTCTCCCTGTGGGCTGACGAAAACTGCTGTGAACCAGTAGCGGAGCGTCTTGGGTCAGTTTAGAGAGCCGGGAGTCTAATCATTAATGTGTCGAAACAACGCGACTGAGAGAAGTCTGACTACGCATCTAAATCATGATCCTATCCAGCGGCCAAAACCCGTCATCTTATTTTTTCAAAAACCCCACAGGCTTCGCTGTTGGGTGGGGGTTTTCGAAAAAACAAAATGACTAATGGAGACAAGAACATGTAATCCAACTTTACCCTCTAAAAAAAACCTCACCGGGGTGCTTGACGTTTCTTTTCAGAGAAAAAGAAAAAGGGGTCTGCCCGCGATTTTAAGTCTTTTCACAAGTGGTTGCCCTTTAGTTGATTAGATGTTTATTTCCTGATAATGCCCCCGGACCACCCGCAAGACTCGCCCCTGAAGCCCCTGAGCTTTCCCGGCGGTCCCCACCCCCAAACCACGGCTTTCGCGATCAGTTGCATGACAGCCTGGCCCCGGTGCACAGCGAACCCGCGCTCATCCGCGGCCACCTCCTGCTTGCGTAGGTGAAGGACTCTGTCCCTTCACCTGGAGTTTGGTTTTTTCTAGTGCATTGATCTTGAGGATCTGCAGAACATTGATTTTTTCCGCATTTTTTTATTGTTTTATATCTAGTATATACGCTAGATCTATTTCCATAACCCCAACCAAGGAGTCTTTATCATGGGATATCCCACCAAAGTTCAGCTCATCGTCCGCAATCAAGGAATCCTATTTAACCGACTTCATGAACGCCGTGTCTCCAGATACGAAGTCGGAGAAATGCAAACCCAGCCTTTCAAGTAGTGTATTTGCTGCAAATGCGTAGAAAATAAAAACCAAACTCCAGTTGCCCTTTCAGGGCATAAAAGAGCCTCGAACACAGCATTTGAATCTGCGATCTCTTTTGCAGTTCCGGGCCATCAAACTGAGGTCTGGGGCCCCGGGGTCCGGGCGGTGCAGAGAATCCAACAAGAGCCCACACCTCCGATCTTACCCGCACCCTTCGGGCGCACCCTGTGCTTCAGGGTCCGGGGGTCAGGCGCGCGGGTCACCGCGTCGCCTGCACTTCCCTGGCTCGACAGTCTATCTTTCCTTTCACGCGCAGTGCTGTGCCCGCAGGTAGGGTCAAGGGCATGCCGAAATCGATGACCTCCTTGACTCGTTTGAACAAAATGCGACGCCGGTTGTGACTGACGGAAACAGGATTGCTGCTATCGCCGAGATTCAAGGCGATGCTCCTGATCGTCAGTTCACCATATTTTACCCGCAGCACAGCGCCGTCAGTGCGGATGTCGATTTCTCCCCAGGCCGACCCCAGCGACCAGAAGCACCGAAAGCGCCCACCCACGATCTGCACCGGATGAAAGCCGATGTGCCGACGAACCATGTCGAACTGAAACCCGCTGAACGCATTGAGCAAAGCGTAACTGGCCATGGATCGCGCGTAATTGCTGCCGCACTCGATCTCGTTCCACGGATTGCGCCGCTCGCCGTCGTACCGGTCGCGCACGGCCTTCACCATCGCCACCCCCTCCGCCACCATCCCGCGCAGGATCAGATGGCTGGCCGCCTGGTACTCGAAGCCGTGCATGGTTTCCTCGGCGTAGGGAATGGGGATGACCGGTTTCCGCCGCCCTTTCGGCCACGTGAACATCATCGTTCCCGCTTCATCGTCGAGACAATACAACCGGCACGGATTGAACACGTCCCGCATCGAAGACTTGAAGTTGTGCCGGTAAATCGCCTTGAGCGCCTTGTCGGTCTGTTGCCGGTCAAAAACATCGCCCAGGCCGATCAAGTCGGCGTGCCATTGGGCCAACACTTGATCAATGCCACAGCCGTCGCCGATCTGGTACTTGAGTTCACCATGCTCTTCGCTCCAGTAGGATTCCAGCGTCTTGGGGTCGCTCGCGAAGGATGCGAGTGTTTTCCGGTCACCCAACCCGATGTGTTGGCTGAAGTACTCGCCATTAAACAGATGCCGGTGCAGCCACTTCCGCCCGCGCGCGAAGATGGCACGATACTCCGCCGCAGCAGCGTCTTCGCCACAGGCTCCGGCCATTTCTGCGCCGGCCTGAAGTGCGGCCAGATAGAAGCCGGTCAGCCAGGAGTTTGGCCCGAACAATTCCATGTCAAGCGTGTGATGTTGCCGACCATGCAACACGCCGGTCCGCTCCGGATCCCACCGATCCCCGTTCGTCGTTGACCAGGCGAATTCCAGCGACTGTCGAACGTCGGGCCACAGGCGGCGAAGCCAATCCGTGTCGCCGCTGATCTTCCATTCCCGATAGACCTTGAGGACGCCACCGAATTGTCCGTCGGCACAAGGCCGGAAGCCCGAGTGCCCGCTGCCGAGCGGCAATTGCAGCCGGAACGGCATACCGCCATCCGGGCGCAGGTTGTATCGGTAATCGAGTTCGCGCATGCTTCGTTCGAGCTCGGGGAAAAGAAACGGCATGGCATAGGCGTAATTCCAGACGTGCGTGCACGAACCTTCGCAGCAGCCTCTGTCGCGATGACATCCCTCCCAACCGTAAAACGAACCGTCCTCCAGCCGCAGACAGGTGGGAGTCTTGAGGATCGATATGTTGGCAGAGACCGCATCCAGGACGGGTATCGGCAGCGTAGAGGCAAACAGCGTGTCGCGGAACAATGCGCTGTCCCGCTCCAGCTGGTCCCAGTTGATCAGGCAGTAGCGCGCGCTGTCGGACGCATTCGGGAACCGGGTTGCATAGTAATTTCGCCAAGTCCGCAGTTTGCTGCCGCCATCTGCGCGGTCGGAACTGTACTTCTTCTGCTTCCAATATCTTTCGCAATTGGGCACATTCCAACTGAACACGAAGCGTGCCGCCCGCTGCCGGCCGGCAGGCACACGCAGACGGACGGACACGGTCCCGTGGTCGCCCGGTCCCGGATCGGGATACCTGCGGGATTTCAACTCCCCGGGAGTCGTGAAATCCTGCCAGTACACGCCCAGCGTGTCGAACCATCCGCCGCGATACAAATACTCCTGCGCACTCGCCGCTGGAGCGTCCGTCGCGACGGCGAAGTCGCTGTAGTCGATGTCCGTCGCCTCCAAGTCGCCGGTCATGTGCAGTACCTGCGCACCGGGCCGCTTCACCCAACTGTTGGTCGTCTTCTTCCGTGCCGGATTCCGGACCGTGAAAGCCACCGTATACTCAATGGCCTGCCGGGAATCGTTGCGGATGGCGATCGTGAAGAACGCAGCCGGTAAACTGGAGTCTTTGTCGTTCAGCGGGATCAGCGGATTGAAGGCGGTCAGCTTCACCGTCCCGGGGAACGCGGGATCGCGGAACTCGATTTCGGCGAACGGAAAACCGCCACGAAACGTGGTCTGTCGGAAATGCGGCAACCCGCTCAGCGTCTCCCGCGCCACGCCGAAACCGAAGCCGCTATTCGCAATTGACCCCGTGCCATTGAAAGGCGGAGCGACATCGCCGTGCAACACGCGCGCGTCCATAAGCTTCCCTTTCTTCTCGGCCTTGACCGCGAAGTGACTAAAACCGTTGCGCGAGCCTTTGGCCGGCCGGTTGAAGAGTTCCCAGTCCACAAGGTGACCTGCCCCGCCCAAACCAATGCACCCAGTGCCTATTCCCCCCAGAGGAAAGCTAATCTCCCGTGTTTTTACTCCTCTATACGTAAAGTGTTTCATGATCGATTTGCTTTCTGTCGAACGTTCAGGATCACTCGTTCAAAATGGCGCAGCTATTTTGAATCGAATGCATCCTCTTGTTGGCACTACACAATTTCAAGGTAATCCCGTTTGGGCAGCTCAGGAAACTCGTTGCCAGGCAAGGTCTGATACCAGAATGCTACCGACGAAACGAAATTGTAGGAGCCGCAGAAGTAGTCCTCCGTTCCGGTTCCGCACAGGGTCGGGAAGTCCTTGTCTCCATCCAGGTAGAACTTGATTTCACCCTCACCCCACCAGCCGGAGTTGTTAACGCCCCAAGCCATATAGGTCCCGACATACCGTCCTTTCCCCTTCTCGCCGGTAAAATTCTCAGGGCTGATCGAGCGCGACTCGGCGGTGTCCAAATAGCATAGACTTTGTAGATTCATATCGCTACGTTAAGACTCATAAAAAAAATAGGCAGAACAAACCTGGACACCAGTTGTTCTGCGCATTTTAATTTTTTTTTTGGGAACTTAGAGACTTTTGCGTCTTCCCAGACCGGCCAGAGCCAGAAGGGCGATTCCCAGTAAAGCGAATGTTGATGGCTCGGGAATCACGTTGTTTGCATAGAGCACGACCGCTCCGTCGCTGCTGCCGAAATCGACTTTATAGTCAATAAAGTACTCTCCTGGATTCAGGCTTCCGGGACCTGTCCCGAGGCTGAATGCGCCACCGAATGTGTCGCCCGTTACGCTGATGTTGGCGGTATCAAAGGTCCCGCTGACCCCCGTATCGCGAATATTATAGACAAACAGATTCTCACCGCTCACGGCATCGTATGTGCCTAAGTCCACGTTAAGAAAAGAACTGCTGTCGAGAAACAAGGTGGTTGCGCTGCCGCCAAACGCCTCCCAGTATGTCACACCGGATTCATCGAAGGTAAAGTTGGCCGTTTTGGGATCGGTTCCGCCTGCGAGCTTAATGGTGTTCGCCCGGGCCATGGTGGCGCTGGAACCGATTATGCTGATTGAACCAGTCTGGTTTTCGAGAGTCATTATTCCCGTATTGTCGAAGCTGCCTCCCGAAACGCTGATGTCTGCGGGGCCGCTCCATTTTAGGCTATTCGTTGAAAAGGTCCCTCCGCTTACATTGACTTCAGCACCTGACCCGTGGATATAAAATACCATCCCGTTGGTGAAAGTCATCGAACCCCCGCTGAGGTTCCAGGCGTTTCCGACCCGGACGTTATTGCCAACCGTGAAATCTCCACCGCTCTGATTTACAGTGGTGGTTGCTGACTGATAATTTTGGCTATCGGTTAGATTGATCGTGTCACCCGTGCCAATGAATGCTGTTCCTCCTGGTATAAGGTTGGCAGGTTCTGATTCATTGGCAGCATCGCCTGGATAGCCCGCGATGTCCCAGTTGGCGGAATCGGTCCAGTTACCTGTCCCACCGCCCCAGGTTGCCGCGTGGAGTTGCGGGGTGACTGAGGCCGCCAAACCAATGGCTACCAGTAGTGTAGTTGTTTTCATGTTCATGGTCGTTCTCCTTTCGGTTATGGGACTTTTTATTTCCGGTGCTTCATCCTTACTAAATCCTGTGAAATTAACTTTTGGTGCTATGAAAAAGCCATGGGGCACGATTTTAACATACATCCTGTTATAACAATATGCCTCTGCCGGGGTGGTTGTCAAATTTAAAAATCAGTTTTTTTTCAGGTGTGGGCGCATCCCCGAATTGGTGTAATGATGTTAGGGTCTTTCAGATGCTCTGCAAAAGCGGCTTCGCTCCCGCACCAAAGCGGCTCCGCCGCGCCATTCTTCCGCAACCCCTGCGGCACGTAGTGCCTTTGGATTTATCCGCCTCAGGCGGTCTGCTGAGCTACTATTCTCACAAAAACAGCACGGGTATTGCGGCGGGGACGCCGCGTGCTGTGAGTGGCGCATTCGGCCAGTCACATTCATGCCCGTTTTGGAACTGTGGACGGCGGGCGTTCAGTTTGCCCTGAATTTGGTGTTTTCGGGGAGGGAATG
>JBBDRC010000024.1:0-1901 GCA_040905625.1 Kiritimatiellia bacterium | reverse complement strand
CCCGGCCCGATGGGGAAGTGACCATGCACTTTTATGACCCCACCCATCCTGAAGCACGACAGATGTTTTGGAATTTGGTGAAAAAAAACTATCTCTCCCACGGCATAAAGATCTTCTGGCTGGACGCCTGTGAACCCGACATGAAGCCCGCTGACCATGCAAATCTGCGGTTCCATATAGGAAGTGGTCAAGCGGTGGCATCCCTCTATCCCCTGTTACACGCTAAAGCTTTTCACGACGGCATGAAAGCGGAAGGTGAGGAAGAGACGGTACTCTTGTGCCGTTCAGCCTGGGCGGGGAGCCAGCGCTACGGTGCCGCGGTATGGAGTGGAGACATCAAATCCACTTTTGAAGTGCTGACCGATCAGGTAAAGACCGGGCTCAATATGGCCCTCAGTGGTATCCCCTGGTGGACCACCGATATCGGTGGGTTTCACAGTGGCGATCCGCGAACTCCCTATTTCAGAGAACTCATCGTACGCTGGTTCCAGTACGGAGTCTTCTGCCCCCTGTTCCGCCTGCACGGAGTGCGTGAACCTTTGATTGATCATAAACAGGGCGGTGCCGGCAACGAAGTCTGGTGCTTTGGGGACGAAGCCTATGAGATCATCCGGGAACTGCTGTTCCTCCGGGAACGCCTGCGGCCTTATATTTTAAAGATCATGCAATGCGCCCATGAACAGGGAACGCCCCCCATGCGCCCTCTGTTTGTCGATTTCCCGGAGGATCCCCGCTGCTGGCAGGTGGACGACAGTTTCCTCTTCGGTCCGGATCTGCTGGTGGCCCCGGTCACCACTCAGGGAACCCGCGAACGTTCGGTTTATTTACCGGCAGGAGAATTTTGGACCCATGTCTGGACCGGAGAAACGCATGTGGGAGGCCAGACCTTGCGTGTTCCCGCACCTCTTGAACAGATCCCCCTTTACTTCCGGGGCGAAGCACGGCTTCCCATCACTGCCGATTAGAAGTAGAAGCGATCGGCCAAAGAGATCAAAGGAGAAGACTCCCTTGGCAGGAGGTGCGAAACGGGGGCTTCTTCACCCGTCAGCAAGCTGACGGGGGCCGGAGTTGTGTTGTGGGGCCTGGGCTAGCTTCAGGGCTTCTGCTCCTGCCAGACGAGCTGGCAGGGGGCATTTTCAAGCGGGGAGTAAAAAACCCCAGCCAGCTTTCCTGGCGAGTGAATGAGCCCTGCGGCTTGGCAGGGACATCTCCCCTAAAAAAAGACCCCAGCCAGCTTGCCTGGCTGTTGAATCAGCCCTGGGGCTAGGCAGGGACATCTCCCAAAAAAGACCCCAGCCAGCTTGCCTGGCTGGTGAATCAGCCCTGTGACAAAAGGTGATTTTCTATTCAAAGATCCGTTCATCCGAAGGTGACTTCCCCCAAAAGGACCGATATTGTTTTGAAAAATAACGCTGATCCTCCATACCCACGCGCTGAGCGATCTCCTGGATCCGCAAGGGGGTGTCATGGAGGTAATAGCGGGCGGACTGCATGCGGAGGCGTTTGAGATAGCCGCCGGGGGTCACCCCGGTTTCGCGTTTAAACAAGCGGCGGAAATAGTCCGGATTGAGCTGGCATTCCTCGCTGATGCGGGTGAGGGCGTTGGGATCCTGATAGTTGTTCTCCAACCAGTGAATGAGTTGCCGCACCTCGGCAAGACCGCTTCCCGGGGAAGAATCAGGCGCCGTTCCCTGATTCTCCGACTGTTCAAAAAAAGCAACAAGCAGGGTTTTAAGTTCAGCCTCGATATAGGCATTCACTTGCGGGCGGCCGTTCCAGCGCTTTAAGATGCGTTCAAAACCGTCGATGGCCAAAAGAGATGGCGGAGAGGTCGTGACGGAGGGTGTGGAGGCAAGGGGATGGACAAAGGGCATACTGAAAGAAATCCAGTGCAACACAGG
>JBBDRC010000023.1:0-1916 GCA_040905625.1 Kiritimatiellia bacterium | reverse complement strand
ATGGGAAACCGTCACGGTGTATGGCTGCGACACCTATAACCAGTGGGTTCGGATCGACCTCAATGTGAAAACCCGGTATCTCCGGCTGGAAGTGGCGGATCAGGGGGCGAATTTTTCGCAGATCGCCATTGACGCATACAGTCCACGCGGATTTGCCGCGTACGGGGAGGCGATCCGGGCGGCGGAACGCAAAACGGCTGAACAAAAAGAGCGATTGCGGCTGGCCCGTGAAGAGGCCCTGCAGCGTCCGTTGATTGAAATGGAACCCTATGGAACTCTTTCTCTGGTGGATGAAGTGGATGTGGCCGGTGACGGTTCCGCCCATCTGTTCGCGGAAAATCCCGCCGGAGCCAGCAGGGTTGAAACGATTCTCGGCCGCCCCGCCCGGGTGCTCAACAAGCTGGAAAACGAAGTGCCGGTGATCAGTTATCGCCTCGGACAGCACAAGCTGCTGCGTCCCGGCGCGGCCTATGTGGTGGTGGTCGATTATCCGGAGGACAAGCCCAGAAGCATGATCATCGCCAACACCGGGAATGAAACCATTCGCGGATTTCACACCGGGAACACTCTCGGCGACGCGATGCACCCGAAGTATGTGGATAATCTCAACGAGTCGGTGACACTTCCCCTCTCGGGACAGTGGGAATCCTGGTCCCTGCTGACGCAGCTCCACGACCGATTTCCCGAAATCGGGGGATTGCGCGGACCCAAACCCCGCCCCCTCACCCCGGAGGACGGTTTCACGGTCAGCATCCGATCTTCCCCTACTACGAATACGCGGGCAGCAAAGGACAGGAGGGGCTCGGGAATCAAACGCGTGCCAAACCCCTCACCCGCGACGATGCCTATACCCACACAAAATGGATTGAAACCAGCAATGCCGACATCACCGATCCCGACACCTCCACGAAGGGGTGACCGGTGAGTCCGTGGGACTCCCGGCGCAGGGCAAGCGCGGTGAGTGCGGGTCCGTCGGCGAAAGGTTCCATCCGCCCCAGGGAGCGGACCCGGGGCTCGGCGGAGAGTCCGCCGGTTTCGGAGTCGAGCCAAAGGGGCTCCCAGCGGGTGCCTCGCCGATACCAGCGATGCAGGGCGCGGCGCTGGAGCAGACAGCGGGGCGATGGGTTTCGGTCGAGACGGAGATTGGAGCCGGGAGCACCAAGGACAGCACTGTTGAGCAAAATCTCCGGGTCGCTTTTCCACTGAGCCGCTGGAGCCGTTGATTGCCGTACCCCTTCGACCCGCGAGGCTCGCCCACACCGTCCACTGCCCGTGTCCGTCGGTTTCGGCGTGTCCGCAGTCCCCAAGGTCATCGAGGAACACACTGTCCAGGAAGGCATGATACAGCGGATGCAGGGTGGCGGAGGCACTAACTTAAGCCCTATTTGGTATGAAATTTCTGAAAAAATGCCCCCGAATGGGGGCAACGCAGCCCGGGATAAAGGAGGAACGACTGCAGCCCCGGGAGCACAGGTAAATTACGTTAGAGACATTCCCCCCTTACCCCAGACGCGGCGCGATGGTGTCCATGTGGTGTTCGATAATGGCGGCCAACGCGCCCAGGCGCTTGCTGCCCCGCGCGCGCACGATGGTGACTTTGTCCGCCGAAGGACCGATGGAATGGTCCCGCACCCGTCGCTTCAATTCATCGAAGGAACCGGGCTGTACATCAAACAGGCGTCCATACAAAAAGATGTGGCTGGGATTAAATAAATTGATCACAACCCCCATACCGACCGCCAGCGCCTGAATGGCTTGTCGGTGCTCTTTCGCCACCTTCAGTTCTCCCCGCTCTCCCGCTTCAATAAGCTGTTCAATCTCTTTTAAGTCGGGATACCTTTTCTGCACCAATCGGGTAAAGGCCACATCCGAGGCCACGGTTTCCAGACAGCCCCGGTTCCCGCATCCGCAAAGGA
>JBBDRC010000022.1:0-1919 GCA_040905625.1 Kiritimatiellia bacterium | reverse complement strand
TAAAAATTCTGCGACCTGTCCGAACTGCCGCATGCTCCATCCGCAGCGCGCTTTCCAGGTTTGTGCTCATCGGCTTTTCGCACATGACATCCGCCCCCGCCTCCATGCAGTCCACACTCACCGGCTCGTGCAGAAAATTCGGCAGGGCCACACTCACCACCTGTGGCTTGCATTCTTTGAACATCCGCTTGTAGTCCGTAAAGGTTTGAGTTTCCGGTACGGTTTCAAGAACTGCGGAAAGACGGGTCTCATCCAAATCCACTATCCCCACCAGCTCCGCACGTGGATTAGCGGCGTACCCTTTTACATGATATTGACCCATACCCAACCCAATCACGGCACATCTTAGCTTTTCCATAGTCATCCTTTTCTTGCAAATTTGCGAAGATTCGCGTTATACGTACTATAATACACTATTTTATATGATGAACGCTTCAAAATATTCTGACAAAGTTAGTAAATTTCTGACATCCGATCAAGGAAATACCGCCCAGGGAATTTGTGAAATCACTCCCTATTTGTTTCGGGCGTTGTCGTGGTGGGGCCGCCAACAGGCCCCCTCCGCATCAGATGGATACCCTGGCGGACATCCTGTGCGGAGGGGTGCGGCTGCACAGTGTTCCCGCAAAATCCCGTCTGATTCGACACGCGGTGACCGCAGTGGTGGAAAATCCGTGTAATCCCTCCCTCAGCGTACAGTATCTGGCGGATCAATTGGGATGTCACCCGGATTACCTGTCCAGACGCTTCAGCCTGGAAACCGGCAAACATCTGATGCAGGTTGTGCGGGAACTGCGCATGGAAATCGCGGCGGATCTGTTACTGGGGAAACGACTGTCTGTCGGTCTGTGAGGGTCTCAGGAAATGGAATTCGGTTTGGGTGAGGTTCCAGTGACAAGTGAGTCTTCCAGTCCGACAGGCAGAAATGCCTATCTCACTTTATTTTGGTTCAAGACCGCTGCCGGACCACCTCATACAGCGTGATGGCGGCTGCGGAGGACACATTCAGGGAATCCGCGATGCCGTGCATGGGCAGGGAGACCTGAATTTCGGCCCGATCCAGCCACTTCGCATCCAATCCCAGCATTTCGGAGCCCATGGCCACTGCCACCGGACCGGAGAGGTTGGACGCATACAAGGATCGTTCGGCGTGGGGAGTCAATGCCAACAACGGGATTCCCTGTTCTTCCAGCCAGGGACTCAATTCCTCGAAACCGCTATGGATCACCGGAACCGAAAACAAGGTGCCCACACTCGCCCGGACCGTGTTGGGGTTGAAGATATCGGTGACAGTATCGCACAACATCACCGCATCCACCCCAGCCCCGTCCGCCGACCGCAGCATGGTGCCCAGATTACCGGGTTTCTCAATACCGACCAGCACCAATAAAAACGGATTCGTCAATTCGCCCAGATCCTCCAGACCCGGATGCTGTTGCGGGGCCAGACAAATCAATCCGTCCGGGCGGTCACGATAGGCAATCTTCCGGAAAACCGGTTCCGAACATTTATACATCGACGCGCCCTGTTGTTCGGCCCGCTCCAATAATGAACCTTCGTTTTCGCCCAGAAAAAGCTCCTCACAGAAGAAAAACTCCAGGATCGGCCAGTCACTCTGCTGAGCCCGCAGACATTCCCGATAGCCTTCAATCAACACCATCCCCTCTCCGTCCCGAAAATTCCTCTTTCGTAACTTGTTGATATATTTGATCTTGGGGTTTTGAAGACTGGTGAGTTCCATGGCGTTCATGCGCAGGTTCTATCACAGAATTCATTGAATGCATAGTGAGGAAGTGCACGGAGACCAGTCAAAACGTAATTTCTCGATTTGAACCGCGAATGCACCCCTCCGTCGCCTCCGGCTAGAGCCCGTTCGAAAAGGGGTTTATGACAGAAAATCCCATGAAATGTGGCCATAA
>JBBDRC010000021.1:0-1931 GCA_040905625.1 Kiritimatiellia bacterium | reverse complement strand
CGCCCTCATGGGTCGGTAAGACTCGATGCCGTGGAGGGCCTGCAAATTACGATTGCCGGTCAGCAATGGGTCAGTGACGGACTGCCCTGGCTCAAGTCGGTATCTTTCGGACACATTGTAAAAGAACCCGGGCAGGTCCCCGGTCAAGTGGATGCTGCGGCGGGAACCATCACCCAGACCTACGAGTGGGGGAAGATGGTCACCACCCTGCGGGAAACAAAGCTGGAGGCGGCGATCGATGTCGCCCTGCACAATGAGACGAAGATGACGATCACAGACTTCGATGTGAGACTCTGTCGTTTCACCCTCCCTTCGGTACCATCGAACTGGGATAAGAACAGCTTGCGTATTTACAGTTCCCTCGACCGGGTGGTCGCCGTCGGGATGGACCTGCCGGGGGTGCGGGTGGTGGTCGGACCGGAGACGGTCTACCCTCCGCTGCGCTGCGGACTGTCCAGGGCCGTTGACAAAGAACGCCTGGTTTACGATTGGCACCTCGCCGGCGGTGCGCTTTCCATGGCAACCCATGGCCTCTCCTCGATGCCCCTCGGCCTGGCACAGGTCCCCGCGGGTGAAACTGTGACCTTTTCGGCCTACCTGCGCTGGGCCGCGCCGGAAACCCGTCAACACCTCATCGTTGCCGATCTGCACCGCGCGCTGGCCGAGGTCTACCCCTCCACCCTGGAGTGGAACGACCGTCGGCCGATTGGCATGCTCATGTTCCAAAGCGCCAATAAAACTCCTGAAAACCCCCGGGGGTGGTTCAAGGAAGCAGATCCGCCGATTGATGTGACCACGGAGGAGGGGCTGGCCCATTTCCGCGATGAGGTCCTGAAGTGGGCGGACAGATCCGTGAGTGCTCTTAAATCCGTCGGTGCCCAGGGGGGCATCGTCTGGAATGTCGAGGGTGAAGAGAACCCTCATCCCATTACCTATATTGGTGACCCGCGTATGCTGAAAACCCTCGCGCCGGAGATGGATGCCGTGGCCGATGAGATGTTCCAGCGTTTCCTTGATGCCGGCCTGCGAACCGGTATCTGCATCCGCCCGACCCAGATTTATCTTAAAGACGGAAAGTGGGCGCATGGCACCGGCAGCCACGGCCCGGAACGCAATCCACTTCATGAGGACTATGAGATCCCAGAGGGTCTTAGTTGGTGGAAGCACTTCCCGGTCGTGGAGCGCATGAGCCGCAAGATCGCCTACGCACAGGAACGCTGGGGCTGCACGATCTTCTACGTCGACACCAACGGGATGTACGTCCCGGCGGGTCGGGACAGAAAGATGGAGTGGCTGCTGATCACGGGGCGCATGTGGCGTGAGTTGCAGGCTCTGCATCCTGATTGCCTCATCATCCCTGAATTGATGCGAGACAGTCACACCTGGCATACCACCACCCACGCCTATGCCGCGCCTTACATGGAACTCGACCTCAGGGGATACGGCACACCTGAATGGGTTCGGACTCCCTATCCCAATGCCTTCAGCGTGATAAACATCTCCGATGGACCCATTGATGAGAAAAAGGACGTGTTGGTCGAGGCCGTGCGCTCGGGCGACATCCTGCTCACCCACGGGTGGTACCACACTAAGCGAAACTCCATCGTTCGGAGTATCTACGAAGAAGCGGGTGTCAGCCTGGAGCCCCCCTCCGGATCGGCGGTTCATCAAAAGATAAAACTCCCCCGCACGACCATGATTTATCAGGCGGTACCGCCTTACAGCCCGGTGAGCCACCTGCCCGCAGGCTGGGAAGTCACTTTGGGCCCCCCGGGAAACCCCGGATTTCGCGAAGTTCGTTTTACCAGCCCCGGGGGGGCGGATTACACCGGCTGGGTATTGGAAAGCGCCCTGAAATAATCGAAAAGGTTTACAAGGATCACTCTTGCCAAACCTGATAGAAAGCCCCGAGTTCAAGATCGGGACATCCA
>JBBDRC010000020.1:0-12020 GCA_040905625.1 Kiritimatiellia bacterium | reverse complement strand
GCCACCTTTTGCCAAACATGCGGCCCGTGGCGTAAACGCCGACGGCTACTCTCTGGGAATAATCACCTGTGGGGACACCAGGATTCTCACGACAGGTTCGTCGGGATTTTCCATGCGGCACTGCTGGTGAAACTCCACACCCAGCCATTCCAGAGTGACCCGATCCACATCCCCGATGTTTGAGGTGCGGAGGATCACCCCTCCGCTTCGCCGATCACCTCGCGCAGATCCGTGCTGCCCGGATCGGAGAGAACATGCGTGGTGAACGGATGCCCCTGGGCCTTTGCGATGTGCTGGAGCGCGATCTCCAGGTGACACTGTAAAAGTCCTTTCCGGGAATTATTTCAAGAATAACTTTCTCCTGACTGTATTTTTTATGTGATCGAATGTGTGCCGGATTCCCTCTGCGTTCAACTCCGGTCATATTCATAAGCTGAGTACTGGCAAATCCGGACCCAGGCGGGGGTGCCGGGTTTGATGACGGGCTGGGTGGCGTCATAGATGACCCACCGAATATCTGTGGGGACCTCCTGGGGGCGGACGCGGATTTCGAGGTGGCGTCCCGCATCGTGCACCTCTTCGATCATCACGGGGTGGGCGTTGGGCGCGTAGGCGGGAATGAGTTCCATGTCTTCGGGCCGGACCCATTGGTTGCCCACCTGATTGGCTTCCCCGAAAATGCGGGCGCTGTAACCGCTGGCGGGGTGGTGATAGACCTCGCGTGGTGATCCGATTTGCTCAAGACCGCCTTTTCGCATGACCGCAACCCGGTCTCCCGCATGCAGAGCGTCCTCCGTATCGTGAGTGACCAGGACGGCGGTGGTGCGCAGTTCCTTCAGGATGCGAATAATGTCGCTGCGCAATCCCCGCCGCAGCGCGGGGTCGAGATTGCTGAAAGGTTCGTCGAGCAGCACCACGGCCGGTTCGGGAGCCAGGGAGCGCACAACGGCGAGGCGCTGGCGTTCTCCACCGGAGAGTTCGTGGGGATACCGTTTTTGAAACCCATCCATTCCCACCAGACAGAGGAGGGTATCCACCCGTTGACACTTTTGGCGGCGGCACTGGCGGCGCAGTCCATAAAAAATATTCTCCTCCACGGTGAGATGGGGAAACAGGGCGCCGTCCTGAAAAACCATGCCGATGTGGCGGCGCTCGGGGGGAGTCCACTTCCGGTCGTCCGCGACGGTCGCACCCTTGATCTTCACGTCGCCGCCATCGGGTTTTTCCAGTCCGCAGATGAGACGGAGGAGTGTGGTTTTTCCGCTGCCGCTCTCTCCGACCAGCGCGAGGATTTCCCCCTCCTCCACCTGAAGGCTCAGTTGGTGAACGGCGGGATCGGCTCCGCGGGAGTAGATGCGGCTGACGCGGTTGAGTTCAAGTGCGGGGTTCATAAAGGGATATGCGGGGTTTGGCAGGTAGTAAAAGCCGGTTCAGACCGAAAAGCCCGAGGGTTGCCAGTAAAATAATCAGCAGGGAGGGAATGGCGCACTCCTGAATTCTGGAGTCGTTGGCCAGACCGAAGGCGAGGGTGGCGAGAGTGTCGAAATCGACGGGACGCAGAATCATGGTGAGAGGAAGTTCTTTCAGAATATCCACAAACACCAGCATGGTCACGGAGAGGAGGGTGCCGCGGATAAGGGGGAGGTTAATGCGCAGCAGGGTGTTGGTGGGGGAGTGTCCGAGTACGCGGGAGGCGGCGTCGAGACTGCCGCATACCCGCTCCATTCCCGCCCGCACGGGATGCAGTCCCACGGCAAGGAAGCGCACCACATATCCGAAGCCAATCGCGTACACACTGCCGATAAAGGTATAATAGGGAAATCGTTGGTCAATAGTGCCCAGAAAAATCATCACTCCGACCGCGACCACCGCGCCGGGGATCGCATATCCCATGCCCGCGAGCCGGATGGGCTGGCGCACCCATCGGACGGGATGCAGACGTTGGGCATAAATCAGGATGACGGAGATGAGCGTGAGCACACAGGCGGCACCGAGAGCCAGGAGGAGGCTGTGTCCCATTCGCTGCCAGGGAATCGTGTTCCCGAAATGCCGGGTGCTTAGATACGCCCAATGCAAAAGTTGTGCCAGCGGGACGATGAAGCCGATGGTCAGCGGAACCAGGCAGACCAGCAGGGCTCCGAAGGACGCACGCGCCGACAGGGGGCGGCGCAGAAAAGGGGTGGAGGTGTCATCGGCGGTTTCGTTGAAACGGGCCCGGCCCCGGTGGCGGCTTTCCAAGCCGAGCACAATCAGAATTCCCAGGAGCATCAACCCGGCCAGTCTCACGGCGGATGCGAGATCGCCGAGGCCGGTCCAGGTGCGGAAAATGCCCACGGTGAGGGTGGGGACCCCCATGAAATACACCGCCCCGTAATCATTGAGAACCTCCATCATGATCAGGCTGACTCCGGCGATCAACGCCGGGCGGGCGAGGGGGAGGGCGATGCTGAAAAATACGGAGGCGGGACCGCGTCCCAGGACTTGCGCGGCCTCGATCATTCCCCGCCGCTGCACCATGAAGGCCGCGCGGAGACTGAGATATAAATACGGATAAAGGACACCGGCCATAAACAGAGCCAGGACCCCTTTGCGAAGAAAGGCCTCGGCGAAAAGATAAGTGTCCACGCCATGGGAGGAGCGAAGGTGGATCAGAAACGGAATCGCCGCTTCGGGCACCTGCTTGTAGACAAAGGCCGCAACGTAGGTGGGCACGGCCAGGGGAAGCACCATGGCCCATTCCAGGAGGGGACGTCCGGGAAAATCAAAGTGACTCAACAGCCAGGCGGAGGGCACGGCCATCAGCACGGAGAGAAACGCCACGGAAAGGGTCAGCCAGAGCGTGTTGAGCACATACCCGCTCAGCACGGTGTCGGCAAGATGCTCCCACATGGGGCCTCGCTGTCCCAAACCCAGCAGGAGAGCGGAAAGCGGCAACAGAATCAACAGGCACAGCAGGAACGCCGTACCCGACCAGAGGTCGAATTCCTGCAGAAATGTGCGGGTGAACCATCGATTCAGCATTTGGTGGAAAAAGGGATTTATTCCCACCCTGCCAGATTGAACAACTGTACGGCCTTTTTGCCGCCCCCGCCCAGTTGGGTCAGATTGAGGTCGTCGGCTTTGAAGCGGCCCCAGCTTTTTTGCAGATCCGACCATTCGATTCCCTCAACCACCGGATACTCGAACGTGGCCGCCGGGAATACCTCCTGCGCTCTGTCCGAAACCAGAAACTCCAGCAGGCGGGTGGCGTTTTCTTTTTGGGTGGAGCTTTTCAACACCGCGCCGCCGCTGATATTCACATGGGTTCCGCGCCCCTCCTGATTGGGGAAAAAGATGCGGAGGGGCCCGGCCAGTTCACGTTCTTTCGGGTCCGGGGAATTCAGGAGGAGTCCCAGATAGTAGGTGTTGACGATGGCCACGTCGCCCAGTCCGGCGGCCACCGCGCGAATTTGGTCCCGGTCACTGCCCTGCGGGGGGCGGGCCATATTGCGGCGGACATCCCGCGCCCACCGCAGGGCGGCGTCTTCTCCGTGAGCCGCAATGAGGGAGGCGAGCAGAGATTGATTATAAATGTTGTTGGAGGATCGGCACAGCAGGCGTCCCCGCCATTTCGGATCCGCCAGATCCTCATACGTGGAGAGATCCTCCACCGGGACCCGGTCAGGTGCGTAAACCAGAACCCGGGCCCGGAGGGTGAAGCCGAACCATTGGGAATCCGCGTCCCGATATGGTTCCGGAATGCGTGACTCGAGGATCTCTGATTGGATGGGGGCAAGAAAACCGGCGGCTTTCGCCTCCTCCAGCCGTCCGGCATCCGCTGTGATCAGAATGTCCGCGCGGGTTCGGTCCCCTTCGGCCTTGAGCCGTTCCATCAGTTCGTTGGCACCCGCTTTGAGCACCTGAACCGGGATCCCGGTGGATTCCGTAAAAGACGCGAAGAGTTCCTCGTCCGCCGCGTAATGGCGGTGGCTGTAGACGACCAGGGGTTCGTTGGCGGATGTGGAAACCGCCCACAGAAAGAAGAAAGTTAGATAGAGCGTTTGTTTGATTTGCATAACAAACGCTTTATGTAGGATTTTCGTGGAGATTCAAGTGACAAACGTCAGGAATATTAATTCACAATGCGGTTGCTGGTGTCGAGAAAAATGCCCTTCAGGTTCATTTTGAGGGCATCCGGGTTGGAGGCGTGTTCCAGCGCGACTTCGGTTTCGATCTCATCGGCTTTGACCATTTTGTACAGGGCCTGGTTGAAGGAGATCATACCTTCCTCTTCTCCACCTTCGAGGGCGATCTGCAGTTTTTCGGGTTTTTCCTCAATAATCAGTTTGCGGACCAGGGAGTTTGTTCGCAGAATTTCACAGGCCGGCCGCACTTTTCCGTTTTTTCCGGGGATGAGGCGCTGGCAAATGATGGCTTGCAGGGTTTGGGCGATGGCGAGGCGGATTTGGCGGCGATCTGTGCTTGGAAACATATCCAGAATGCGCTGCACCCCCTGTACGCTGTTGTCCGCGTGAACGGTGGAGAAAATGAGGTGACCGGTTTCGGCGGCACTGATGGCGGTTTCCACACTGTTGCGGTCCCGGATTTCGCCCACCATAATCACGTCGGGGTCCTGACGCAGGGCGGCCCGAAGCCCGGTCTGAAAGGTGTCGGTGTCGAATCCCACTTCCCGTTGAGAGATCATGGATTTCTCGTCCGTAAACAAATATTCAACGGGATCCTCGACGGTGATAATGCGTTTAAATTCGCGGGCGTTGATGAAGTTGATCATGGCCCCCAGCGTGGTGGATTTCCCGCTTCCGGTCGTTCCGGCCATCAGCACAATCCCCCTGCGCAACAATGCGATTTTCGCAAGGCTTGCCGGCAGATTCAAACTTTCAAAGGTCGCGGTGGTTTTTTTAATGTAGCGGAGATTGAGGGTGGGAGTGCCTCCGCTGTTAAAGAGATTTCCGCGGAATCGGACCTGATCGTTCAGGTTCCAGGCGAAGTCGACTTCCTGATGCTCATCGTAGGTGGTTTGCAGTTTCGGAGTCAACATGGCTTCTGTGAGTTCGGCCAGTTGTTCGTCCGTGACCGGGGGCGCATCCGCAGTGTAGAGTTGTCCGTCAAGGCGATAGACGGGAGGGCTGCCGATTTTCAGGTGGATGTCGGACGCATCCGCTTCCACCGCTTGATAAATAAACTGAAATAAAGTATCCATGAAGTGTAGAATGCAGGAATTAAGGCTTAAACAAAAGTCGAAACTGAAACCATTTTAACGAAGTTTCCGCAATAAGGCGGCACCGACGGTGCCAAAGACGATGGTAGGCGCCCAACCGGCGATCCAGGGTTCCACTTTCATGCCCAGACCGAGGGCTTTAAACAGATTCATCATGAAAAAGAGGCCGAAAAAGAGGAACAGACATAGGAACACTCCGATAAACACCCCCTTTCTGGCGGTTTGAGTGCCAAAGGGAACCGCCATGAGCATGGTGACCAGGCAGAGCCAGGGGTGGGCGTTGCGCATGTGGAGCTGAGTCTGCAGACTTGCCCGGGAGCGCGCGGAGATGGAGGGGCGTTCATGGAGATAGGTTTTTATTTCCCGGGAGGTCATGAAGTCGTAACTCATGGTTTCGCGGATGATGCGGTCGGGGGATTCATTGATTTCCTGTTTGGGAAGGACCGCCCGGTGCTCAAGCGGACCCATGGCATATCCTTCCTCATTGTAGGATTGAAGCGCGACATCGTGAAAAAACCAGTAGCTGTCGATCCACACCGCCTGTCTGGCGCGAAGGACGTATTCCAGGTGCTCCCCGTCGGGGCGTCGCTGCATCAGGGTCACATCCGTCAGGGTGTGGGTATCGAGATCCAGGCTTTCGATATCCCAGGTGCGTCCGGTATCCGGATCGCGGTAGCGGAGATGAAACATTCTATTGGAGTCGGGACGTTTCAACCGGTTCATGAACTGTTCGGTCCACCCCAAATTACGGGGAGCCACTGTGCGGCTGATGTGCATGGAGAACAACGAAATCAGGATGCCCAGAACAATAAAGGGCATGAGGACCCTGTAC
Source organism: Kiritimatiellia bacterium (assembly GCA_040905625.1). Classification (GTDB taxonomy): domain Bacteria; phylum Verrucomicrobiota; class Kiritimatiellia; order SS1-B-03-39; family UBA6053; genus UBA6053. The sequence goes on along the minus strand of JBBDRC010000020.1, from coordinate 5,970 downwards.
AGGGAAATGCCGCTGGCCCGCATGGCGATAATTTCATTGTTCCGTGTCAACTGATAGAGCGCGTACAGCAGACCGAGCAGGAGTGTGATCGGACCGATGTACATCCAGATCGATGGAACAAAGCGAATGTAATACAGGAAAACGCCGTTGACGGGCACGGAGGCCTCCACAAAATCGTCCAGACTCTCCACCAGATCCACGATCACAAACAAAAACGTGAACCCCAGCAGGCTGGTCAGCCAGGGCATTAGAAACGTTTTTATCAAATATCGGTCCAGAATTGACATATCAGGTGTTTATGAGCGGGAAGGCGTAATGGCAAGCGGTTTTCAGGGGGAGGGGGAGGACTTCTTTTTATCAAACCACACATACAGCCCCCAGAGAACGGCGGTCACGGCCACCAGACTCCACAGGGCGGGGCCGGGATGGTCCCTGGCCTTACTGCCGATCCAGGCATACAGCAGGGCGGGGGGGATGGACCCGAGACTCACCGCCAGGATAAAGCGTTTCGCACTCATGCCGTAGAGACCGGCCAGCACACTGAGCACTTCGGGGAGAATGGGCAGCATGCGGCTGAGCACCACCGCCAGTCCGCCCCAGGTATTAAACAGATCCCGATAGTGGTGCTGCTCCGGGGGAGGGACCAGCTTGTCGGCCCACCGTTTTCCACCCCATCGAGCCAGACCGTAGCCCAGCAGACCCGCGAGGGTGAGTCCGAGCCAGCCCCAGATCGCGGCCTGTGTCACCCCGATAACAGCACCCATGGCACCGATAACCACGGTGGTGGGAACCGGAAGAAACAGATCCGAGATCAGAAATCCGGCTCCCGCCGGGCCCGCGAGGTGACGGATCTCCAGGAAATAGGCGTTGGCCTTTTCGGGATCGAACAGAAAATCAAAAGACTCCCCGAAGAGGAGGAAGGTGGCCAGAATAAACAGACTTAATCCGAAAAACAGCAGCAGGAATTTCTTCAAATCTCCCGCTCCCACAAACTTTCAAAGGATTGGGGACGGCGGATAAGGCGGAACCGGTCTCCTCCGGACTCCACCATCACCTCGGGAGAGGCGGGGAAGGAATTGTAGCCGCTGGTGCACATGGAGGAACAGTAAGCCCCGACTCCCTCGATCACAACATAATCGTTGAGATTACCTTTAAGAACCAACCGGGGCTGCAGGGCTTCAGGGTCGCCGGGGGTGGGGGTGAGGATGTCACCGGATTCGCAGCAGTGACCCACCACGATGACTTCCTCGGTGTCCACCGGATCGTGCTCGCGTCCCACCACCACCAGAGGATGTTGGGCGCCGTAGAGACTGGGACGCAGCACATCGGTCATTCCCGTATCCAGCCGATAAAACGTATAGCCGTTTGTTCCGGTATGGACCTTGTCCTGAATACGGCTGATGAGCGCCCCCGCGTTGGCCACCAGGTAGGTTCCGGGTTCGATCTCCAGATGAAGCCGGCGTCCGGTTTCCTGTTCGAACTCCAGCAGCGCTTTGCGGATGGGCTGTCCGACCTCCTGAAGATCGGTGCTGATTTCGGTGGACATGCGGCCCACCTTGAATCCGCCGCCGAGATCGAGGACGGTGACATCGGGAAATCCACGGACCAACTCGAGGTTCAGGCCCGCCACCCGCTGCCAGACCGCGGGATCGCTGCCGCTGCCGATGTGACTGTGAATACGGACGCAACGCAGATTGTGAGTGTTCAACACCTCCCGGGCCTCCGCCGCCTGTTCGTGCCAGATGCCAAAGGAACTGGCGGGGCCTCCCACATTGGTGCGGTTGGTTCCGCCGGAGCCGAGGCCGGGATTGAAGCGGAGTCCGATGTCACGCCCGGGGCGGAGGGAGCCGGCGGTGCGAATCTGTTGGAGACTGGTGGCGTTGAACACGATTCCCCGATCCAGCAAATCCCCCAAATCGGGGGGAAGTTCCTGGGCGCTTAGAGAGATATGTCCAGGCGGAATGCCCGCGGCCAGGGCGCGGTGCACTTCGGGTCCGGAACTGGCGTCGATGTGCAGTCCCATCTCATGGAACAGGGTCAGTACCGCCCGGTTCGGATGGGCTTTCATGGCGTAGCGGACGGTCAAACCAAAGGCGTTTGGAAACGCCAGAGTTTCATTGGCCCGCTGACGCAGCAGCGCCTCGTCCAGCACAAACACCGGACTGCCATGGGCCGCCGCGATGTCGCGGACAAGAGAGGGGGTTAAAAAACGAAGATTTTCAGGGGTCATATGGGGCTCTTAGCCTAATAAAAATGAGATGCACAGTTGATTTAACGGCAAATTCAGGTGAGGAAAGCAGGAAGATGGAAAAAGTACGATCCTGCCGTCCATTTGCAGTGCAATTTGACGGTGGCGATGTGAATTTGCACTTTATTTAGTGTGAAGGACTCTTGATTTCATTGCGAATCCGGTTGAGAAAGGCTTGCATGGAAAAATGTCACATGAAAATTGAAGCTGTACTGTTTGATATGGACGGCACCCTGATAGACACCGAGCGGATGGGGGCGTCGTCCTGGGATCATGCCGGGGAGGATGTGGGCCTGTTTGTGTCGGAGGAGGTGAAACGGCGGATGGTGGGGCGCAACATGCCGGATATCCGCGCGTTGGTGGAAGCGGCCTTGCCAGGTGAGGATGTGGACCCGCTTCTGGACCGGGCGAATTTTCATTATCACCGTCTGGTCACCGAATCCGTTCCCCCGATTAAACCCGGTGCGCTGGAATTCCTGGAGTGGCTGAAACGGAGTTCGGTGCCCATGGCCCTGGCCACCTCCAGTCATGCGCATCAGGCAGAAGACAAATTGGGGCGAACCGGACTGCGCGCTTATTTTGATTTTCTGATCGCGGGGGATCAGATCGACCGTGGAAAACCGCATCCGGAAATTTTTCAACGGGCGGCGGAAGGTCTGGGTCGGCCCATTGGCCGTTGCGCGGTGTTTGAGGACTCGCTGCCCGGAATCGAGGCGGCGCAACGCTCCGGCGCGTTCGCCGTATTGGTGCCCGAAACCTGGCCTGCGGATCCCGATTTGGCGTTTTTTGCCCACACCATCCTGCGGGACCTGAGTGAGGCCCCCCGGATGTTGGAGCCGCGATTGAGGAACGACTAACCTGAATGCGTGCGAACTACGGAATGTTTTCCGCGAACCAAAATCCGTCTTTTGACTTTTGGGCGGATGCCGGGGATTGCACCGTGAGGGTTTCACGGGTGAGTTCCACCGCCTGAATGTGCGCTCCCGCATTTGTCAGACTGCAGGAAAACGCATCGCGGAGGAGGATGTCTTCAAACATGTTCATGTGGGGTTCCCGCTCCTGTCGCCACTCTAAAACGCCCTTTTCCGTTTGGAGGTGCAGGACGGGGTGTTTTTGCTTCGTGCAGGCGTGACTGAACGTGACATCGAACGGAACCTCTCCCGGCAGGGTGAATCGGAGTCGGCAGGCGTCGAATGTTTCAATATCCGGCCGCACCCGCCAGAGCGTGCCTTCCACCGAGTCAGGTATGGCCCAGGCATCAAATTCGTTTCCGGCGAGGTACAGTCCGAGATTGAGAAAATGCGCAAAGGCGTTTTGTATGGGGGAGTCGTTCACTGCCCGATGGTTTGCCCGGATTTTACCCGCCCATGAATTTCTCTGGTAATAGGCATCTCCCCGGGGCCAGTATCCCTCCACGCTCATGGAGAGAACTTTGCCGTGTTCGCCCCGCACCAGGGCATGCTTCATCTCTTGAATTTCGGGCGCGTGAATGTGCTGAAACCCGATTCGGACTTTTTTCCCGGTGGCGGCCTCGGCAGCGCAGAGCGCCCGCCAATCCCGGACATCCCCCGCCGCCGGTTTTTCCAGAAGCACTTGTGCTCCCCAGTTCAGGGATTGTTCCGTAAGGGGCAGGTGATGGGGAATCCCCACGGGAAGACAGACCCAATCGGTGGCGGACCGGGATGCCGTCAATTCTTCCAGTGATGAAAACACCTCCGTCCCGTGTTCTGCCAGGGTGTCAAGTGCCGATGTGGCTTCTTCCGGATTTACAACGACTGCGTACCGGAGCCGAAGGCGTTGCGCTATGTGAAGCTTGGTCAAATATTTTAAATACAGGCCGCCATAGCCGGTGACGCCAACGAGAGTAACAGAGGGAATACGCATCGGGCTCTCGTACCCGACTTCTTTCCGAATATCGAGCCTCCGGTTTCAAAAGATTCCCGTTCCTGCGCGGATTCAGGCGTGTGTGAGAACGATGACTATGCGGAAACGGCCTCTATGGCCATATTCAACACAGCGGACATGTCATCCGGTGTGAAGGGTTTTTTCAAAAAGAAACGGCGGGCGTGATCAACTTTCATTGAGGACATGTGGTGGGTGCCGGTAAAGAAAATCACGGGTATCTCCGCTTTGAGAGCTTGAAGTTTTTCCGCCCAGTTTATCCCTGATCCGTCCGGAAGATTCAGATCCAGAAGAATGGCGGCCACGCTGTTCACGTGATCCGCGAAGAGGTCATATCCGACCTGCCCGGTTTCGGCTTCCATGGTCGTATAATTCAATTTTTTCAGAATGCGTAAACACAATCGGCGAATGCAGTCATCATCATCGATGATAAGTATGGTGGACGTGGTTGACATATCATGAGATGAAGCAGGAAATATTCCACAACTGTAAAAGCATCTTTTTAGAGCTAAATTAATATATAAAGGTTAATATAATTTCGTTTTATATGAAGCGATACTGATAAACTTGCAAAAACGATTCTCATACGGCTTATTCACCGTCATGAAATCGACTTTGTTGATGACCTGGATACAATTTGTGCGTTTGCCCGGGGTGCTCACGGTGCCGGGCGATGTGATGGTGGGTGCGGCCGTGAGTGGGCGGGAGCTGTCCTGGCGAACCGTCGGCGCGGTTGGGCTGGCCTACGTGTTCGGCATGGCTCTTAATGATGTGATGGATTTCGAACAGGATATGCTGGAACGACCTGAACGGCCCCTGGCCTCGGGGGCGATCAGCCGTGCGCGGGGCCGGGCGGCATGTCTGGTTCTGGGGATGGGAGCCTTTCTGGTGCATCCGACGGGACCGATGGCGGGGTTGCTGGGAGTGATTGTGCTCTATACCGCGCTTAAATCAGTCCATATTTTATTGGGTGCCCTGCTGATGGCGGCCTGCCGCGGCGGGGCGGTGTGGATCGGCGCCGGTGCTCCCCGGACCCTTTCCCTGCATTTGGCCGGGGTCATGGGATTCTGGATGTTGTTAATTGCGGGAATTACCCTGCTGGCGGACCGGGAAAACGATCCCGAGCCATCCGGGAGTGGACTGTCGGGAATTCTGGCGGGAGGATGGCTGGCGGGAGCAACAGGAATGTTGGTGTTGTCGAGTCCTCCTTTTTGGACCTGTATCCCCTGGCTGATTCTGGCGGTGATGCTGTGGCGGAATCATGATGCGATCCGCCGTCAACAACAGGTGCATCCTCAACAGATCGGAGTCCTGTTGTCCCTGCTCATTCCTCTGCAATCACTGGTGCTCATGGCCTCCGGGCAGGTTGTTCCGGCCGCATGGCTGCTTCTGACCTGGCCCCTGCTGCGGTTTACGGCCAAACGGGTGGCGATGTCGTGACACCCCCACACCCCCGCGTGGCACGGGCGTTGCCATAGTATACAAGAATTTGGAGTGCGGCAGCCATGTCCGCCGCATTACGCCAGACTTTTACGTTTCCTGAGAAAGCATTGTCCCATGCACTGACTCCAGTCGACCAGTTTTGCAACCGGATCCATGGTGTGATAGCCGGTGCCGCCAAACATCGGGCGGCGAATAGTTGAAGCAAGATAAATTCTTTCCAACCCACAATCGAAAATTATAGGTCTTGTATGCCCGTTTTGGAACTGTGGACGGCGGGTAGCCTGCCCAATACTGTCAGTTTTAACTTGATAAAGGCTGAGTTCGGTATAATTCGTGCTTATGGCAAGACACGCAAAAAGTATTTCTCAAGGTAACAC
>JBBDRC010000019.1:9559-12120 GCA_040905625.1 Kiritimatiellia bacterium | reverse complement strand
ACCTCCATGATTGTCTGGGATGGTCATACGGTGGTGATGGGCGGTCTGATCCGGGAAGATCTGCTGACCTTCGAAGACAAAGTGCCGATTCTGGGTGACATTCCAATTCTGGGACGTCTCTTCCGGAGTGATGGACGCCGTTCGGAAAAACGGAACCTGCTGATCTTTGTGACCGCACGCCTGGTGGATCCCGCCGGGAACTCGGTCAACACCTTTGATCGGCAGGATTTGATCTCAGGACAAAAAGGCGGCGGGATGTCCTCCCGCGGCGCTCCGGTGCAAATACAGCAATAACAAATTGCACGCAACCAACAAAAGCAGCTCGGCACCTCGTTGCCGCAGCTGCTTTCTTTTTGAAACCTCATGAAATCCACTTTGTTTCGATTTTGTAGTTTAATGCTGCTTTCACTGGTGCTGTGGGGGGGTGGAATGTGGATCCGGCGGGCGGTGCTGAAGCAGCAAACCGTGACCCTGCAGGGGGAAGAGGCGCCATTTCTCATGGAATCCGCTTTGCAGTTTCGCATGACCCGAATGGTGCACGAGACCGGCACCCTTCCTGAAATCGATGACAAGGTGCAGGTGCCCGACGGCGTGAATATGCGGGAAACCTACAGCGTGGGTGCGGAATGGGTGTACGTCTTTTTAAGCAGGGCATTGCCGGAGGACTGGACTCTGGTTGCAAAACTGCGCTGGGTGTCCACCGGTGTGTTTTGCCTGAGCATTCCCTTCGCCGCGCTGTGGGTGTGGGTGAAATACGGCTCCTGGCTGGGGGCGGCGGCCACCGGTGGACTGTTGGCGGTCAGTCCGGCGTTTTCCGTGCGCTCCAGCGGTTTGGAGCTGTCCCGCGAAAATCTGGCCATTCCTTTCATCACGTTGTTCTTTCTGGCCGGGGCTCTGGCAAAAAAAGCGAACCGACCCGGAAGCCGGGTGGCCTGGGCGCTGCTGGCCGCATTTGCGGCGGGCGCTTCGCAATGTGTGTGGGATCTGACCCAATACGTCATCGGATTGTGGGTGGCGTGGAGTTGGATCTGTAAATGGAGAGAGCCGGCGGAGGAGGACGGGGAGCGGGAGCTTCTGATTTCAGTAACCCCCGTCCTGATCCTGTGCTCGATCTTTAATCCTTATTTGCGCGCGCACGCGTTTTTCTTTTCACCGGTGATGGCCTTTGTCGTGGCCAGGGCATTAAGCCTGGTTCCTGTGAAGATGTTTTCCAGTCGGAGAATTTTAATCCTGTTGCCACTGCTTTGTTGGGGCCTGTGGTGGGGATTGGGTCACTTTTTTGTGGAAAACTATTCACATTTCGGTGAGTTGCTGTGGGCGAAACTCCGGTTTCTGAATCAAAAACCCGAAGATCCGGCCCTGCTGACCTATGCGCAGCGTATTATGTGGACCCCGGCATTGAATTCCGCAACTTGGGCATTGACAAAGGCCTATCTGCTGTTATCGTTGTGCGTGTTCGGCATAGCGGTGCTTATGCTGATCCGGGGACTCAAAAAGGGGCGATTGCATCTCCAGTCGGAATTTATGTACGCTGGTGTCACCCTGCCACTCTATGTGTTGTTTTTCCGCTTTCACGTTTTTCTGATCCTGTTCGCGGCCGTGTGTATCGGAGCGGCGTTTTCCTTTCGGGTTCCACGACGCGGATTCTGGATGCGGCATGGACTTCCCTCACTTTTTCTAATTTTATTCCTGTGGGGAGAACGTTATCTCCTCTTGTTCTTTGAACCGACTTCCGCCCCGTCAGCACGGGCGGAGCAACAACAAATTCTACAAATGGTGAAAGCCCTGGGCGGGGATGTGAATGCCGCCAGGGGAAACCGCTGGGGTCGACCCGGTGCCGGATATGGCTATCTGGATTCTCTTGCGGATGAGGTGCGCGCTCTTCCGGATCCGGGACCCGTCCTGGCTAATTTCGGCATCAGCGCCTCGATTCTGGCAGAGACGGAACGTGCAATTGTGCTGCATCCCAAATTTGAAACCCCCGGAATTCGTGAGCGGGTTCGACAGTTCTATGAGCACCTGTTCCTGAAAACGGAGAAAGAGTTTCGGGACTGGGCGGCTTCATACGGCGCGGTGTATTACATCCACAGCAATGGCAATTTGTCGGATGCGGATATTCCGAATTCCCCGCGCTACATGGTGGATGCGGTGGAGCCTCCCCCGCACGCCCCGGTATTTGTCCTGGAACAGGAACCGCAGGATGCGGTATGGTTCAGGCCCGTATACAGCAATCCCCGCTATCGGATCTATCGAATTGTGCTGCCCCTGGACGAGGAATGGGCCGAACGTATGACCCGGCTGGCGATGATGGCCCTCGAAGCGGGGGATCTGGACACCGCCCGTCGACGCTCCATGCAGGCTCTGTCTTACCATTGGAAATTCGAACCCGCCAAGCAGGTGTTGACCGAAGTCATCCGCGCCTCAAACCAGTAAATCGGAGGATAGCCTTTCAGGCTGTCATCAAAAGAGGCCTTTCAGGCCGTCACCGGAGCCCTTGGCCCGACAGTGTCGGACTGAAAGTCCAACCTCCTTTTGCCGAAGATGTCGGACTGAAAGTCCAA
>JBBDRC010000019.1:0-9459 GCA_040905625.1 Kiritimatiellia bacterium | reverse complement strand
TCGGACTGAAAGTCCAACCTCCTTTTGCGGAAGATGTCGGACTGAAAGTCCAACCACCAACCAACAACCACCAACTGACATTTGACAACAAAACAAATTGGCTTAACCGGCGGTATCGCCTGCGGAAAATCCGAAGTCTCCCGGCGCTTAGCCTCGGCGGGCATACCCGTCCTGGATACGGATCAGGTGGCTCACGAGGTGATGCGGTCCGGTACGGAGGTGTTTTATCGAATTGTGGAACATTTTGGTTCCGGAATGATAAACGATCAGGGCGAACTCAACCGCAGGCGGTTAGGCGATGTGGTGTTTTCGGACGGACAATCGCTTCAGGAATTGAATCGGATTGTTCATCCGGAGGTCGTACGTCGCCTGCGGACCTGGTTGAGTGAACAGACCGGGCCAATGGCGGTGGTGGTCATTCCGTTGCTGATGGAATGCGGACTGGAAAACGAATTTGACGGCGTGCTGTTTGTGAGGAGCCCGGAGGAGCAGATGAAGGCACGTTTGATGAACAGAGGATTCACCGCCGAACAGGCGGAGTCCCGAATTCGGGCTCAATGGCCTGTGGATGAGAAAGCGAAACGCGCAGACTGGATTTTAACCAATAATACAACCTTACCCGATCTGTACAAGCAGGTCGATACATGGATCACGAACCAAACGGTTCCGGAGTAAACAATAACATGACTGACGAAACGATTTCGAAAACGGACGCCGCTGAAACCAAAGCGGCACCCAAACGCCGGACGCGCAAAGCCTCCGAAAGTAAAAAAGACAATGCCGAGCCCCCGCCGGCCCCGATTCCGGAGTCGGCCGTGAAACGCGTTCCCCGCAAACGTGGCAACTCCAAACCCGACACCGGGTCGGATTCGGATGACGAGACGGCGCCCCGCCCCCGTCGGCGCAACCCGGAAGAGGGTTCGGAAGACCGCCGCAGCCGTGATGAGAGCACGGATAATCGCCGCTCCCGTGATGAGAGCACGAATGACCGCCGTTCCCGTGACGAGAACTCTTCCGATAGGCGTTCCCGTGAGGATGCGTCATCGGATTCCCGCAACCGGGAAGATTTTTCAACTGATAGACGCTCACGACAGGAGGATGATATGAGCAACTTTAATCGTAATTCGAATCAGAACCGCCGCCGCCGCAAACGTGGAGGGGGACGTCCCGGTCAGCCGCCGCCGCCGCCGCAGCGTGCCAACCGCAGGAACCGCCAGGGAATGGAGGATTCCATTCCGGAGCCCGAGGAAAAAAACGGTCCGCCGCTGAATCTGTTTGATTTGCAGAAACTTTCGGTGCCGGTGCTGGTCGGAAAAGCCGAGGAGATGGATATTCCGGATCCCGCCGGTTTACGCAAAAGTGAACTGATTTCGGAGATCGTGCGCGCGAACATGGATCAGGACGGTCCGGTGTATGTCCGGGGAGTCCTGGAAATTATGCAGGACGGCTTCGGCTTCCTGCGTTCTCCCCTGTACAACTACCTTGCCACCACCGAGGATATTTACGTGTCGCCCTCCCAGATCCGCAAGTTCGGGATGCGCTACGGAGATTTTGTGGAAGGGGATTTACGCACCGCGCAGCAGAAGGACCGCTTTTTTGGTCTGGGACGCCTGGACAAAGTAAACGGGGTGCCTCCCCAGAAAGGGAAACGGGTGGTGATTCCGTTTGAACACATGACCCCCCTGTTTCCTGATCAGCGTTTGATGATGGAGCGGAATGAGAACCCCTCCCTCTCCATGCGGGTGATCGATCTGGTGACTCCGATCGGGAAAGGGCAGCGGGGGTTGATCGTGGCGCCTCCCCGCACCGGTAAAACCGTGTTGCTGCAGGATATCGCCAACTCGATTTCCGCCAATCATCCGGAAGTGGAACTGTTCATTCTACTGATCGATGAACGGCCGGAGGAAGTGACCGACATGCAGCGCAACACCAAGGCTCAGGTGATCAGCTCCACCTTCGATGAGCCCCCGGACCGGCACGTGCAGGTGGCGGAAATCGTGATCGAAATGGCCCGCCGCAAAGTGGAGCACGGACAGGATGTGGTGATTCTGCTCGACAGTATCACCCGCCTGGCCCGCGCCTACAATACGGTTCAGCCCCACAGCGGTAAAATTCTGTCCGGCGGGGTGGACGCGAACGCCCTGCAGAAACCCAAACGGTTTTTCGGAGCGGCCCGCAATATCGAGGGCGGCGGCAGTCTCACCATTCTGGCCACGGCTCTGGTGGATACCGGGTCCAAAATGGACGAGGTGATTTTTGAGGAGTTCAAAGGCACCGGCAACATGGAATTGGCGCTGGACCGCGCCCTGGTGGAGAAACGGGTGTACCCGGCCATCAATGTGGCCAAATCCGGCACCCGCAAAGAGGACTTGCTGATGCACCCCGATGAATTGCAGCGGGTATGGATGTTGCGCAAGGCCCTGAACGGGGTTCCGGCGGTGGAGGCGATGGAGGTATTGCTGAGCCGATTGAAAAAAACCAAGACCAACCCGGAATTTCTTTTGGCGCTTCAAAATGCCTGAAGACTTGCCAACGTCAGAGAAATCCGCTTGAATCGAATTCATGTCCTTCTCACTCGAATCAACCCGCGGCCCCACGATCCGGATCTGGATCGTTGCATTGGCGTTCTCCGCCATTGCGCATGTGGGATTGCTGCGGTTGAATCCGAATCTTCTCATCGGAAGCGGTGATTTTTCGCAGGGGGAACGCTCCCGGAACCGTGCCGATCTTCAGGTGCGGGAAACGGAAGCGGAATGGATGAAGCAGGAGTTGCCCAAACTGCTGGACCGATTCGAGGCGATGACCGATCCGTTGGAACGGTCCGGGTCGCCGGTGGACATCCCGGAACCCGACACCTTGTTTCAGCAGGATCCCCGGCGGGAGCTTCCGGAGCAATTGCCGGGGGCGGCGCGTCGGCATGACCCTCCCTCTGTGGCGGAGGAACTGCCGGAAATTGAAGAGGTCCTCTCCAAATGGCAGCCCCGTCAGGAGGTGTTGGCCATTACGGAACAACGGGTGCGGGAAACACTGGATCCGTTGCCACGCACCTTTCGCGAAACCCGTACGGACCGTCTGCTCGCACCTGATATTTCCCTGCCCGGCGAGGTTCCGGATCTTGCCGGGTTCAGTACGCCCGGGGAGGACTTGCCCGAGGCATTTTCCGGAGTTCCCGGCGCTATCGGCGGCCCGGGGGTTGCGGGTTTTTTCGGTTTCCCCGATTTGCGAACGACTCCGGGGAAGAGATCCGAACCGTCGACTCCGCTTCAGCCCCCCGAACTCAAGCCCGCGGATTTTGAGTCTCCGGATTCTCTCACTGAACTGGAGGCGGTCGAGGAGTTGCTGCGGGTGGCAACCCGGGTGTATGAAGATCCTCTGGAGCCGGGGGTCCGCTATTTCAAACTTCAACTGATGCCCAACGGAATTGAGTCCCTGCCGGTAATGCCGCGGGATGTGGTGTATTTGCTGGATTGTTCCGCCAGCATGACCCAGCAAAAACTGGATCTGGGCATTGAGGGCATTCGCGCGTCGCTGGAGACCCTGGGGGAACAGGACCGGGTCAATGTGATTGCGTTCCGAAATGCGGTGGACATGATGTCCGCCGGGGGAGTCACGGCGACTGTGTTTGGAAAATCGCAGGTGCGCACCTTCTTATTCGGTTTGCGGGCCCGCGGACAGACCGATGTTTTCGCCTCTCTGAATGCGTTGAAAGAACAGCCCCGGGAGCAAACCCGTCCCATGCAGGCCTTGCTGATCACGGATGGAATTCCCACCATGGGCGTGAAAGACAGCAGTGACATCATCGAACGGTTCTCACGGGAAAATCAGGGACGTATTTCCATGTTTGGATTGGGTGGCGGGGATCGGGTGAATCAACTGCTGTTGGACTTTCTGAGTTTCCGAAACCGGGGGACTTCATTGGTGGCGCAACAGGAGGCGGACCTGCCGGGAGCGATCAAACAGCTCTCCGGAGAAATTCGTCGTCCGGTGTTGATGGATCTGGAGACCCGCTTTACGGGGGAGGCGGATGTGTATCCCCGCGAATTGAGCCATCTGTATCTGGACCGCCCATTGATTCTGGTTGGAAAAGTACCGGTGGACCCGGGCCCCATCGCCTTTCAGATTATAGGGCGGTCCCTGCGGGGAGAACACGACATTGTATTTTCGCTGGACTTGGATGCCTCCCCCGAAGGGGATGCCTCCCTGCGACAGGAATGGGCCTGGCAGGCGCTGCTGAAAAAACTCTCGGACAGCATCGGCAGCGACGATCCCGCGGTGCAGTCCGAGTTGAATCAACTGATGCGGACCTACAATCTCAGTATTCCCGAAGCGTATCGGTGAGCGGCGGAGCCGCGGGAGATAGGAGTTCGGAGATAGGAGATAGGAGATAGGAGATAGGAGATTGAAGATTGGAGATTGAAGATTGGAGAAGTCGGAGGTCAGAGGTCAGAAGTCGGAAGTGGGTTAACCTCTGCCCCCTGACACCTGACCTCTGACCTCTGACTTCTTTTTATCCGTTTACGCTGTAATTCGGCTTGGCTTGACAAAATGTCCGGTGAGTGTGACTGTATTCCGTCTTCAATGATCCAGGCAGCCCGATAAGAAAACGATGAGTGACGAATTTTTCCAGTCGAATTCAGAAAAAACGCCCGAGGTGAATCTCGCGGTGGCGGAGTTGCCGTTCAAATATTATATTTTTGATTGGGACAACAACATTCTGCACATGCCCACCCGCATCCATTTGGAGAAGCGTCGTCCGGACGGGGGTTGGGAGCCCATCGCGGTCAGCACCTCTTTCTATGCGGTGGTGCGGAATGACCAGGAGAATTATCGCCCTCCGGGCGGGGACTGGGAACAGGCCTTCCGCGAATTCCGGGACTTTGAGGAGGAGACGGAAAGCATGTTTCTCCGGCACACCCGGGAAGCCCTGGAGCCTGTGATCGCGGGAGAGCGGAAACCCGGCCCCAGCTTCCGGCAGTTTCGCAAAGCCCTGATTGAGGGGCGGCTGTTTGCGATTGTGACCGCGCGCGGTCATCGGGCTGACACGATTCGCGCCGGGGTGGGGTATTTCATTACCCATGTGTTGAAAGCGGAAGAGCGGGCCCGGATGATGGCGAATCTGCGGGGGTACCGGGCCGCCTATGAACAGGACGAAGGGTATTTGACCGACGAAGAGGTGCTGTCGCTCTATCTGGACTTATGCCGCTATCACGCCGTGACCAGCCCGGATTTCAGGGCGCACATGGGACGGAAGGAACCGGGGGTGGACATTCAGGAGGAGGCCAAGCAATTCGCCATCATGGATTTCATGCGCCACGTGTTCCGCATTGTGCGTAAAAGCGGGGTGGACAAGCCCATCAGCGTGGGATTCTCGGACGATGATCCGCGCAATGTGCAGGCGGTGATGCGTTTCATCGAGCAGGAACTGCACCGCGAATTTCCACAGGTGAAATTCGTGGTCTACGACACCTCGGAGGCGGATGTCCCGGACGGACGGAAAATCGTGGTGGCCGGGCAGATGGAGCTGCCGTTCACCTGAGCGGGGAAGGATAGAACTGTGAATGAACCACGCCGTCGCTTTCAGCTATGGCGGGCACAGCTCGAATGAACACGAATAGTTGGGCGTTGAGGGTAACCCTCCCTGTTCAAGCCCCCGGTTGCGGGTCCTCGAAAGGATTTTCGACGGCTATTCCCGCATTTTCGAAATCTCGAATATTTCGAGTGGCAATTCGGAGTCCGTGTACACGCGCGGTTGCGGATAACAAACCATCAATGACCGGCCTGCTGCGTAGGGCATTCAATCGTCCCCATTCTTCTGCCACCCGTTCGCAGATGGGAAGCAATGCCTCATTATATTTCAATTCAACGTCGATCAGCCAGCTTTCCAGGGCCTCCGCCTGCCGCTCATCTTTTCGTCGAATCTGCTCAATTCCCTGTCGAATTTCTCCCAGGGTCAGCACACTGATGTGTTGCGGCTCGCGTTTCACGCGTTCAGCCCAGGCGATCACATTCGGGTGGGCTCTGTGTCCTTTCCGCAGTTCGCTGATCACATTGGTATCCAGGAGAACCCCCATTTACAGACCCGTTTCCCGTTCTTCCCTTTCTTTGGAACGATCCAGAGGCAGATCCACATCCGGACATACCGGATGGTTTATCACATAGGTCGCCAAGGATTCTTTCACCTGCGGAGCACGGTTAAGAGCTTCGATTAGGATTCGGCGATGTTGCTCCTCTGCAGACACACCATTCTCCACTGCCCGCAGCTTCAACTTTCGGACAATGCTTTCGTCCACCTGTCGTATCAGTAATTGTTTCATGCTTTAAATATGATATCAATGATAGCAAATGTCAATACGCGTTTTCCCTGGTAAGCAGGGTTTTGAGCACGATTTTCAGATCCAGGCCGGGAGACCAGTTCTCCAGATAAAACAAATCGAGTTTAATGCGGTCCCCGATGCTGGTGTCCCCGCGCAAACCGTGCACCTGCGCCCAGCCGGTGATGCCGGGTTTGTGTACGTGGCGCCGCATGTATTTCTGAATTTCCTCCTTGAACTGCTCCACGTAGACGGGGCGTTCCGGGCGGGGGCCCACCACGCTCATGTCTCCCACCAACACATTCCAGAATTGAGGAAGCTCATCGATGTTCCATTTGCGCAGAAATCCGCCCACCGGGGTGCGCCGGGGATCGTTCTGTGTGGTCCAGCCGGGGCCGGAAGCTTCCGCATCGGCACACATGGTGCGCAGTTTGATCATTTCAAAGGTGCTTCCCATTTTTCCGCAGCGGGTTTGCCGATAAAAGACCGGGCCTTTCGAGGTGCATTTGATTAGCAGAGCCGCGAGCAGCAACAAGGGGCTGACCAGCAGCAGGGCGGCCAAACTGAAGGCGATGTCAAACACCCGTTTTATGAACCGGGGGCCCACCCGGTCCAGGGGCCATTGCCCCAGTCCCATGACCGGTACGCCGTCGATATGCCGCACCTGCAGGTCGCTGGTGAGCATGCGAAACAGGTCGGGCACTAAATGAAAAGAGATATAATGTTGCTCACAGTATTTCACCAGATTCATTCGTTCTTCGGCGGAAATGTCCCGGTCGGAAAGCACCAGATGAGTTACCTTGTGCTCCCGGAGCAGAGGCAGCACCTGATCCACATCCCCCAATCGCAGCTCGGGAGGGATGGAATGGGGCCAGTCCAGATCTCCCCGGGGACGGATAAAGCCCACAATCCGGGAGCGTTGAAATTTATCCCGTTCAATGCCCGCGGCCAGTTTGCGCATTTCCGGATCGGTTCCCACCACCAGCACCCGGTTATCCACAGGAGCGTGACGGGCCCGGTGCAGTTCAATCCGGTACAACAAATAGCGCTCCAGGGTCACCAGAAAGGTGACCGTCCCCAGGGCCAGCACCAGGGCCAGCCGGCTGAATTCCGGTTCCAAACGAAGGGCGGCCTCCAGGGCGAAATAGAGCACGAAACTTATCAGAATGGCCCGGAGCAGACGGGGAATGGTGTCCTCGAAGCGTCCCTGGTGGGGGCGGTGGAAGAGTTTGAGATTTTGAAACACCAGGATAAACACCACCGTGGCGATCATCACCAGTCGCAAGCGGTCCGATGGCGGGGGAATCCCTTTTGTCTGATCGACGGCGAACATCCCGCTGTGAAAACGCAGCCACATGGACCATTGCAATCCCAGGAGGATCGCCAGAGTGTCGGTTAGTACCGCAAGCAGGCTGGACAACAGGTGTTCGGATGTTTGACGGCTTTGCATGACTTCCGGTTATAGCTGTTGGAAAGAGCGTTTACAAGTGCATGATTCTATCATATACTGTTCCTGTTATGAAAGATGCCTCCACTGTACCTTCTCCCGTCCCGGCATCAACCAGCCGTGGAATCCCCGGGGTGTACGCGCGTTCGCGCGGATTCTCCCAGGCCCTTTCGCCTTTTATTGCCATGGTGTTCGGAGCCGGCTGGGTCTTCGGCGCGATCCTGAGCCCCGGTTTTCTTCAGGGAAGTCACGCGGCGATTTTGCTGATGCTGATTGCCCTGGGACTGTTTATCACCTGGAAACGGGCGGTGATCATCCTGGTGCGACACGAGGAGGGTGCCCGCGGCGAGGAGCAGGTGGCCCGGGTGCTGGATGCGCTGCCGGAGTCCTGGAGGGTGTTTCACAGTGTGGAACTGGCATCGGGTGAAATGGATCATGTGCTGGTGAGCGATCATCAGGTGTTCACCATCGAAACCGTGCACTGGCGGGGTCAGGTGCGGGTGGTGAATGGAAAACTGATGCACGGCGAGAATTTTTATCCGGGATACGAATTGGAGACCCTGCACACGCAGGCGGTCACCAACGCGGAGGATCTCGGACTCCCGGAATCATCCGTCACGCCCATGGTGTGCATCGTCGGTGGACGCTATGGGGACTATGCGGGTGTGAAAAACGGAGTGTGGCTTGGAGAAATTCAGGATATCGGGTTTTTTCTCTGCAGTTCCCGTGAAGGACATCTTCCCGAAGCTAAACGGGCGGACCTGTTGCGAATGCTGGAAGAGAAAACGATATCCGCAAAAAAGGAGAAGACGAAATGATGAAAAAAGCCTGTGTATTATTGGCCCCCGGCTGTGAGGAAATGGAGGCGGTGATCCTCCTGGACGTGCTGCGCCGCGGGGGGATTGAAACCGTGTCGGCTGGATTGGTGTCCGGCGTGTTCGCGGCCTCCCGCGACGTGAAACTGGAGGCCGACGTGCCTTTGGACGATTTGCCCGATGCCAAGGATTTTGACCTGCTGGTGTTGCCGGGAGGCCTGCCGGGGACCGAGGCCCTGCGCGACGACCCGCGGGTGCGGGATTTGTTACTGCATTATTTTCAGACACCCGGAAAACGGGTGGGCACGATCTGCGCGGCCGCACTGGTGCTGGATGCGCACGGACTCCTCGACGGCCGCCGTTTCACCTGCTACCCCGGTGTGGCCGACAAAATTCAGGGCGGCACCTATGTGAAGGAGCGGGTGGTGGACGACGGGAACCTGATCACCAGTCAGGGACCCGGCACCGCCATGGCCTTCGCTCTGAAACTGGTGGAACTCCTCACCGACACCGAAACCCGCAACCAAGTCGCGGACGATATGTTATTCGCGGGCAAGTAACTCGGCAGTTCCTTGCCGCAGAACCAAACCTCTCAGTCCACGTCTGTATTTTTTAACCACAAAATACACAAAAAATCACAAAAGTTCCACCCCTGCAACCCCCAGGAGTTTCCCCATTTTTTGAATAAACTGTGCGGGTTCTTGGGTTGTGAAACTTTAACCACCCGCTGCGCTGGAGAACACGAAGAAGTCACGGAGCTTACCAAGCCGAAGGCATGGGCCAGTCGACCCATTCGACAAGCTCAGGGACTGAGTCCGTGGAAGGAATGCTGCGAGCCCCGAAATTCACCCCGTTTTGCGGCATCTCCTTCCGATATTCCATGGTT
>JBBDRC010000018.1:0-12206 GCA_040905625.1 Kiritimatiellia bacterium | reverse complement strand
ATGATGAACTACCGTGGCCGGAAAGTCAATATAAATATCACCTGTTGTTATAAGTCGATATTATTTATATTAAATCACCTGTTGCATTATATAGCAGGTTGCCAATGTCCTGTTTTGTTGACAAGTCGGATTCCTACCCGTATTCGAAATGTGTTCATCATCGATTATTAAAGAACCCGTTAAAACTTTTTGGAGAAACTATGAATTCCGTCTCTTCCACTCTGCAAACATTCACTCTGTCATCCGGGAGGGTGATTCATTATTACAGTCTAAAGGAACTGGAGGATCAGTCGGGGATTGAGTTGAAGCGGTTGCCGTACTCTGTGAAAATCCTGTTGGAATCGCTGATGCGGAATCAGTCACATCCCGCCTACACCCCCGAGCAGGTCGATAATTTGGTGAAGTGGAATCCCTCCGAGGCTTCCGAAGCGGCGGGGGAGTTTCCTTACCTCCCTTCGCGGGTGCTTCTGCAGGATTTCACGGGTGTGCCCTGTGTGGTGGATTTGGCGGCGTTACGGGCGGCACTGGCACGGGCGGGACAGGATCCGGCAAAAATTGAACCGGAGATTCCGGTGGATCTGGTGATCGATCATTCGGTGCAAATTGATGAATACCGAGGACGGGACGCTTTTCAGCTCAATTTGGATAAGGAATTTGAGAGGAATCATGAACGCTATGTGTTTCTGCGCTGGGGGCAGGGGGCGTTCAAAAAGCTGAGCGTGCTGCCTCCGGGCCTGGGGATTTGTCATCAGGTGAATATGGAATATCTGGCCAGTTGCGTGGGCTTCAGCAAGGATGCGGATGGTCGCGAGGTGGCGTTCCCGGACACGCTGGTGGGTACGGATTCGCATACGGTGATGATCAATTCCATGGGGGTCATGGGCTGGGGCGTGGGGGGGATCGAAGCGGAAGCCGCGATGCTGGGTCAACCGATTCCAATTCTGACTCCCAAGGTGGTAGGCTGCAAATTGACCGGGGCTCTGCCGGACACCTGCACCCCCACGGATATTGCGCTGAAGGCCACTCAGGTTCTGCGTGAAAAGGGCGTAGTGGGATCGTTTGTCGAATATTTCGGGGAGGGCCTCGACTCCATGACCGTTGCGGACCGGGCGCCGATCGCCAATATGGCTCCTGAATACGGCGCGACTATGGGTTTCTTCCCCGTGGATTCCGCCACCATTGATTACCTGCGCCTGACCGGACGCACGGTTGAGCAATTGGAACTGGTGGAGACCTACTGCCGGGCCCAGGGCCTGTGGCGGGAAAGCGGTGCGCCGGATCCCCGGTATTCGGACGTGGTCGAAATCAATCTCTCCGAACTCGAACCCAGTTTGGCCGGTCCCAAACGTCCGCAGGACCGGGTGCTGATCAAAAATGTGGGCCGTGAATTTCACAAAAGTCTGACCGCCCCGGTGGGACCGAGTGGATTCGGTATGGACGAAAGCCGCCTGGGTGACACCGCTTCCGCCGGAGAATTCGGCACCCTGAAACACGGCGACGTGGTGATTGCCGCTATCACCAGTTGCACCAACACCTCCAATCCCACCCTGTTGCTGGGAGCGGGTCTGGTGGCTAAAAAAGCGGTGGAGAAAGGGTTAAAGGTTCCCGCATACGTCAAAACCAGTCTGGCTCCCGGGAGCCGTGTGGTGACCGAGTACCTGAAAAACGCCGGTTTGCTTTCACCCCTGGAGGCCCTTGGATTTCAGGTGGTCGCCTATGGATGCACCACCTGCATCGGCAACAGCGGGCCCCTGCGGCCCGAAATCGAGGAGGCGATCCAAAAGGCGGACTTGAACACGGCGGCGGTGCTGTCGGGCAATCGGAATTTTGAAGGCCGGGTGCATCCTCTGACCAAGACCAATTACCTGGCCAGCCCTCCGCTGGTGGTGGCGTACGCGTTGAAGGGAAATGTGGGCGGGGATTTACTAAACGATCCCATCGGGCAGGACGCCGAAGGCAAGGATGTGTTCCTCAAAGATATTTGGCCAGGCCGCGATGAGATTTTGTCTTTGCTGGTGGATGCGAACAATCCCGAGTTGTACCGGAAAATGTATGACAATATCGTGACTTCCAGTCCGGTGTGGAACAAACTGCCTGAAGTGCAATCTCCGACCTTCACCTTTGACGAAGACTCCACCTATATACGTGAACCCTCCTTTTTTGATGATTTTGGACCCGACACCTCGGCTCCGGTGGATATCAAGGATGCTCACGCATTGCTGTACCTGGGTGATTTTATCACCACCGACCATATTTCTCCCGCCGGCGCGATTCCGGTGCCTTCACCCGCACAGGCGTATTTGAATGAACACGGAGTGGAAAATCCGGATTTCAATTCATTCGGGAGCCGCCGCGGGAATCACGAAGTGATGATGCGGGGAACTTTTGCGAATATACGTATTCGTAATCTGTTGGTGGACCGGGAAGGGGGCTATACCCGACATTTGCCTTCCGGTGAGGAAATGTCGGTATACGACGCGGCGATGCGCTATGATCAGGAAAAGCGCAATCTGGTGGTGGTGGCGGGGAAACTGTACGGGGCGGGTTCCTCGCGGGACTGGGCGGCCAAAGGCACGTTCCTGCTGGGAGTTAAAGCGGTCATCGCGGAAAGCTTCGAACGGATTCACCGCAGCAACCTGGTGGAAATGGGTGTGTTACCCCTCGAATTCATCGACGGACAATCCGCCGCAGGTCTCGGGCTGGACGGAACGGAAACCTTTTCGATTGGGGGAGTTTCCGAGGGACTGACACCCCATAAGCAATTGCCGGTGACGATTACGAAAGCGGATGGACGCACGTCCGACTTCAAGGTGCTGTGCCGAATCGACTCGGCTATTGAAGTGGACTATCTTGTGCACGGCGGCATTTTGCAGTATGTCCTGCGGCAGGTGATGGCCGAAGAATAAAGTACCATTCCTCCATCAGTCTGGTGACTAAAAGCGAGTACGTCCTGGCCGTGATCAAAGTGGATGCGCCCGTGGTTCCCGCTTGCTATAGGGGTGGTTTCGAGCTATAGGGGTGTCGTTTGCCTTTTCACCCCGTTTCCTCAAGGTTAATTATGTTATTTGATTCTATTTCACCTGCTCCCGCGGATGCCATTCTCGGTTTGACGGAGGCGTATAAAGCGGATTCCAACCCAAATAAAATCAATTTGGGCGTGGGGGTCTATATGAATGACGAGGGGGTGACTCCTGTTCTGAGCAGTGTGAAAAAGGCGGAAGCCCGCTTGCTGGAGCAGGAATCGAGCAAGGGGTATTTGCCGATTTCCGGGAGTCAGGGTTACGCGGCGGTTGTTCAGGGGCTGTTGCTCGGCGCTGATCATGCGCTCGTGTCCTCGGGGTGTGTTCAAACCGCCCATACCCCCGGTGGAACGGGCGGGCTGCGGGTGGGCGGCGACTTTTTGAAAAAATTCAGGCCGGATGCGACGGTGTGGGTGTCGAATCCCACCTGGGCGAATCATCAGGGCATTTTCACCGCGGCCGGATTTCCGATCCGGGAATACCCCTACTACGACGCGGAGACGAAAGGGCTGGATTTTGACGGGATGATGGAGACCCTGGCGAAGGTGCCGGCGGGGGACTGCGTGCTGCTGCATGTGTGCTGTCACAATCCGACCGGGGCGGACCCGAGTCCGGAGCAGTGGGCGCGGATTGCGGATCTGGCAGAAAAAACCGGCTGGTTTCCCTTCTTCGATTTTGCCTATCAGGGCTTCGGTGAATCGGTTGAGGCGGACCGCGAACCGCTGCGGCTGTTTGCGGAGCGGGGACTGGAATTTGTGGTGGCCGCCTCTTTTTCCAAAAACTTCGGTCTCTACAGTGAGCGTACCGGCAGCTTTTCGCTGGCGGCCGGCAGCCCGGAGGCGGCGGAGGCGGCGTTCAGCCACGTCAAAACCACGGTGCGGGTGAATTATTCAAATCCGCCCCGGCACGGGGGTTCGATCGTGGAGGTGATTCTCTCCGATGCGGATCTTCGCAGTGAATGGCTGGGTGAACTGGAGGGGATGCGCTCGCGGATTCAGGATTTGCGTGCCCAATTGGTGGAAGGCCTGAATAAAAGGGGCGTGGACCGGGATTTCAGTTTTATTGCCCGCCAAAAGGGAATGTTCTCATTCAGCGGATTGACGAAAAATCAGGTGCTCGCCCTTCGTGATCAGTACGGGATATATGCAGTGGGGAGTGGGCGCATTAATGTGGCGGGCATTCGCTCCGACAATTTGGATCCCCTCTGCGACGCGGTCGCCGCTGTATTAAGGTAAACCCGCTCATGCGCTTAACCGGTCTGCTGATCCTGTTGCTTCCGTTGGCGGCTTCCGCCAGGGAAATCGGGATTACCCTCTGGATTTCCGGCGGAATGGAGGGGATTCTGATGGGGGACCGTGCCTCGCCGGGGTATCTGAGCGCGGTCAGCAAATTGATGAAGGAGGATCCGGAGGCCTGTTGGATCGATGTGGGGGGGACCGGGGATTGGGACTGTCTCGAAAAAATCACCGGAATGAAACTGCCGGATATGGTGATGCCCCGGGAAACAGGTCTGCGGCTGTATGGAACGTCATTTCTTCAGGATTCAGGCATTCCCTGGACCTGTCTGAATGTTGGGGCCCTGCCGCAATACCCGGATCAGGACCCGGCGTTCCCCGCCTTTCGAATGTGGGAGCAGGAGGACGGCGCCCGGATCCGGGTGACGGGGCTGTTGGCGGACGAGGGTCCATTGCGGGTTCCGTTTTCGAAGCTGCATCCGTATCAAGTGCTTCCGTCCGTGCCGCGTTTGCGTGAATTTTTGACTGAACTTCCGCCGGAGGCGTCGGTCTTTTCGGTATTGGCGCTTCCTGAACAGGGAGAGCCTGCGGAGTGGTCGCGATTGGCTCCCGATTTTCCGCTGTTGATTGCGCCCCCGTCCACCCGTCCCCGGGTGGTGGAGGTGCGTGACGGAAAGCAGCTTCGGGTGACTCCGGGCCTGCACGGGAGGACACTGATCCGGGTGCAGTTGTATTGGGATACGGTGGAGAGGCGTTTTCGGGATCCAAAGGCGGAAATCGTGTGGATGCGTCTGGCGGATGTTGAAGCGATGGAACTACCGGACTGCGTGGTGCGTCGATTGCGTCCGGTCGATGCCGGGTCGCCGGAAAAACTCCTGGAGTCGCTGTTGGAGCACGCGGACGCGGTGTGGTTCCCGGACGGGATTTCAGAACCGGGGGATTCCCGTCTTCCCGATGCGCAGCGGGCCGCCATGGTGCCGGAGGACGACGCCTGGTTGCGGGTGACCCTGGAGGCCGCGGATTGGAGGCGGTGGCGGGACGTTCCTGAGTCCAGGTGGAAATGGCGGGACGAGCCCTCCGGGTCCGAAGTCCGGATATTGTTGCCCGCGAGGGTGGCGGCGGGGGAGGGGAAGTGGGATTCGCCGATCCGCCGCGATCTGGTGGAGCGGGACCTGTTGCGGGACTGGATGGGGTTCAGCACCCGTGAACTCGCGGTGCCGGCAAGAAGTGAATCCTGGAGTGAAACCCGGAGTGAATCACAATGAGTCCGTTCACGAAATCCTCCTGGCGGGAGTCCCCCTTATTGATGATGCTGTGTCTGGGCGTGCTGATTCTGCCGGTCAGCAATGCGCTGGGACAGGTGCCGCTGTATTTGGCCAGTGTGATGTGGCTGATGCGGGTTTTGAGAGGAAAGATCAGAGGGGTTCGGTCCACCTGGATTTTCGCGGGAGGATTTGTGCTGTTGATCGTGCTCAGTCTGTTCACGGCGGTTCATCCGGAAATGGGGCTAAACAAATTGAACCGGTTGTTGATTTTCCCGCTTACCGGGGCGGTCACGGCGGCCTGTCTGGGAAAAAACGACACCGCCAACCGGCTGAAACTGATTTGCGGCTATCTGGTGGCCGGAGTGTGTGCGATGGGGCTGTACGACCTGTTCCGGTTTCCGATGGAGATGCGGAACGGTGTCCGCTTTGAGGATGTCGGGGATATGACCTCGCCCCAGTTTTATCTGGTGGGTCTGATGATCTGGCTGGGCCTGTTGTCGGCAAAATCCGTGCAGCGGTCCCGGTTCTTCTGGTGGGCCCTGCCGCTGCTGGTGGCCGGGTTGCTGGTGCATCAGAAGCGTGGGGTGTGGCTGGCGGCGGTGATTACCGTGTTTCTGTGGACGGTGTGGAGTCGGCACTGGAAAACCCTGTTGGTACTGGTGTGTCTGGGCGGACTTTCGTTGTCCCTGCCCTTTGTGCAAACCCGCCTGCATCATCTGAAAGAGGTGATTCAGCCCACCCACGGGGGCCGAATGATCCTGTGGACTCAAGTGAGTCCGAGGCTGTTTGAGAAATATCCGGGGGGGATGGGATATAACGGGAGTACCTACGAGGACTTCCGGGAGGTTTTGCCGCGGGAGTATCACATGGAGGAGGGATTGCGGCATTTACACAATAATGTGTTGCAGATCCGGTTGGAGTTGGGATGGCCGGGGGTGATGTGGTGGAGCTTGTGGATGATGCTGATCGCGGTCAAGGCGTTTAAACCCGCCTCCGGCGAAATGAAACCCCTTCAGGCGGCGGTGGCGTTTGGATTTCTGGGGCTGATGCTGAATGGATTGGTGGAATACAACTTCGGCGACAGCGAGGTGATGAAGCTGTATTTCATTCTGTTCGGGATGGTGGATGTGTTCCCGCTGGTAAATTCCCCGCGGTTCCCGCTTGCCCTTTACTCGTTCTCTCCATATAAGCCGCATCAGTTCCGCCACTGCGGAACGGAAGCGAGTATCGAACAGACTCCCTGATCGATCAAAGCGGATTGTGTAACAAACGAAAGTAATTGGAGATAGTTATGGATTCAAATGTGAATCTGCCGTCCACCGGACTGCAGGAACTTCTTGACGCGGGTGTTCATTTCGGACACCAGACCAAACGTTGGAACCCCTACATGTCGAAGTATATCTTCGGCGAACGCAAAGGGATCTACGTGATCGACCTGGGGAAATCCCTGGTTTCGCTTCGCATCGCGCAACGATTTGTGTACGACACCGCGGTCCGCGGCCGCCAGTTGCTCTTTGTGGGCACTAAAAAACAGGCGCAGGACATTGTGAAGGAAACTGCGCAGAAACTGCATCAGCCGTTCGTGGTTCATCGCTGGCTGGGCGGTATGCTCACCAACAACCAGACCATTCAGGGGTCCATTACCCGCATGAAGGAACTGGAGGCGATTGAAGAGCGTGGAGAAATGGATGCGGTTGCCGGATCCAAAAAAGAAGCCTCACGCATGCGTCGTGAATTGGTGAAACTCCAGCGCAACCTCGAAGGCATGGCCCATATGCCCAAACTTCCCGCCGCGCTGGTGGTGGTGGATGTGGTCCGCGAATCGATTGCGGTTCAGGAAGCCCGCCGTCTGGGAATTCCGGTGGTGGCGATTGTGGACACCAATGCGGACCCCCGAATTATCGATTATCCGATTCCCGGAAACGATGACAGCATCCGCTCTATCGGCTGTATCATGGATCTGCTGGGTGAAACCATTCAGCACGCGTCCAATGAGTATGCCCGGGTGGCCGCGGAAGAGGCGCGCAAACGTGCCGCCGCCGAAGCGGAACAGGCCGAAAAACGCAAACAGGTCGAAGCCGAGCGCAAGCTGCGTCAGGACGAGGAAAAGAAAAAGCGTGACCTGGTGATTAAAGCCGCGGCGGCCAAACTTGCCGAGGAAAACGCCAAGAAAGCCAAGGAAGCGCCCAAGCAAACTCCTAAAGAGGAAGCGCCCAAGGAAGCTCCTAAAACGGAACAGGCCGAGACTCCGGTTGAAGAAGCTCCGGTCGCCGAAGCTCCGGCGGCGGAAGAAGCCGCTCCGGCTGCTGAAGCCGAGGCACCCGCTGAAACCGCGGTTGCTGAGGAAGCTCCGGAAGCCGAAGCGGCCGCCCCTGCTGAAGAAGCGGCAACCGAAGAAACTCCGGAAGCGGAAGAAGTCAAAACGGAGGGCTGAGCCCCTCCGTCACTTTTAAATGAAAGAAGGAACAAAAGACGAATGATTCAAATTAACGCAAAACAAGTAAAAGAACTTCGCGACATGACCAATGTCGGGATGATGGAATGCAAGAAAGCATTGCAGGAAGCCAATGGGGTTATTGAAGACGCCGTGAAACTGCTGCGTGAGCGTGGAATGGCGGTTGCGGCCAAGAAAGCCGACCGGGTTGCGAACGAGGGTCAGGTTGATATCGCGGTCAGCGGCGACGGAAAAGTCGGAGCCATGGTGGAAGTCAACTGCGAAACCGACTTTGTGGCCAAGAACGACAACTTCCAGGCGTTCGTTCGCGATTTGGCGGCGAAGGGCCTCAATGTTGGCGACAACGAACTGGCCGCGGCGGAAAAAGAAAATCTGGCAGTGAAGATCAGCGAGATCGGTGAAAACCTGGTGCTGCCCCGCAATGTTCGTTTTGAACTGCAGGGCCCCGGAGCCATCGGCCGCTACATCCACCTGGGTGGAAAAGTGGGCGTGCTGGTGGAAATCGGATGCGAAAACGAAGCCAACACCGCCTCGGACGCATTGGTGGAACTGGGCAAGGAGATTGCGCTGCATATCGCCGCCGCCAGCCCGCATGCGCTGGACCGGGACGGGATTGATTCCGCCATTGTCGACGCGGAAAAAGCCGTGTTCGCCAAACAGGTGGAAGGAAAACCCGAAAACATCATTGAAAAGATCATCAGTGGAAAACTCGAGAAATTCTATTCGCAAGTGGTTTTGCTGGAGCAGGGATTCGTGAAGGATCCGGATGTGTCCGTGTCCGATCTGCTCAAGAAAGCCGGAAAGGATCTCGGGGACACTCTGACCATCCGCCGGTTCGCCCGTTTCCAGATCGGGGGGTAACTCCTATCTCCCGAAGCCTCCTTTCCCGGGGGCGACAAAAAGCCCGGATTCACCTCCGGGCTTTTTTGCGTCCGCCTATTTAATGGGAGCTGTTCTGTGTCATTGATCAACCATTCCGAGCCCCCCCTGTTCCCGTTTGACCGATGACAAATGACTACATTTTTTTGAATTCACGAACCAACCCGGAGTAAATTTTGTCGGCTTTCACACCCAGCGCCTGGCAAACGGAATGGAATTCCACCACATCGAGACGGCGCTCCCCCTTCTCCATTGGCCATACAAACGAGTGCTCCCGATCCAGTTTAGCGGCCAAATCCCTCTGTGTCATCCCGGCGTTTTCCCGCAAAGAGCGCAGTTTATCCACCACGATCTGATATTCCCTGCTGTGAATCGTCTTTTGCATCCTGTCCTATTATCCAAACGTGACGTTGAACGCAAAATACGGTCAGAATCTGCTTGCTTGATTCCCAGCAAGATTATAGTCGGGAAGCTCTTGACATTGCCATCGCACTGTAATTGATAAGAGTTATTTCACTTGGAGAAGAAGCCTATGACCCGACATTCCATTATTCTCATCCTTTCAGGATTTCTTGTTTTTTGCGGGGGTCTATGGGCGGGTGATCGGGCTGATTTGTTGCGGATTGATGACAAAATATCGAACACGGAATCGCTGATCGAGGACTATGTCCGCTACCGGGAGGGGATATGGCGGATTAATCCTCCAGCGCATGAGGAACCGCTCAATTCCATTGCGAACACCCCTGGACGCGGATGGTTTGAAAAGGCCTGGGCCCGCTGGCTGACGATGCCGGGATGGTTTGTGACCCATCAACGAAGCCCGGACACTTTGTCAGTGGATCTTCAGAATTCTTACTGGGATCGGGGGCAACCCGAGTCGGTACAAATTTGGGAACATCCGGGTCAGGAAATGATTTACATTGGTCGGGAGACACCTGGAAAGGGAGACGGGATACAGATTATCGCCCGGTCTCCCGCCCCGCAATGGGAACTGCGAAAAGGGGAAAATGTAAAGGAGTTTTACGAACGGGAGCTGTCCACCCGCCGCATCGTGTGGACGATCCGCTCCCCCTATGCCCCGGAACCCGAGGAAAGCCCCGCACCCGCCTTCCGCACCCTGATGATGCTCGAACCCGACGAGCTTCAGTTACGATGGAGTGCGGTTGATTCCACCGAACTGGAGGCGGAAGTCGAATTCGGATCCGCTCTCATCGGGGGACCCTTCACCCTCTGGTATTTGGAAGGCTCCCTTATGGACCCTTTCCCCTCCGCCTGGTCGGTGGGATTCTGGCAGGCCGAACGCCCGTCGGGAAGTATCTGGACTTTTTCACTGCCACTTTCAGGCATGACCCAAAACCTCCTCTTCGCCCGCGCCACCCTGGGAGTGATCGATACAGATCAGGACGGCATGGATGACGGCTGGGAGATCTGGAACTTCGGGGAACCCGTTAATCCCAATGACGATTCCGACAGCGACGGGTTAACGAATCTGGAAGAGTATTTGCACGGTACCGATCCCAATAATCCCGACACCAGCGGTAACGGAATCCCCGACGGGTGGGAAGTCCTTAAAGCAGGTCAATTTTCAATCTGGCCGGCCTCTGTACCGATTGCGTTGTTTCAAAACCAAAGCATGTCAAAAACTCTGATCCTGTGGAATGACACGGAGGCGACGGTTGAGGTGGATCTCACTCTTTCCGATCATCTTGGTCCTACTTACGGATTTCAGGATTCATTGGAGGACGGCATCGCTTACACCTGGAACGACATCAGCCAAAGCGGAACCCGGATGGACCACATCTCCGATATTCTGGATGGATTTGAATCTATTGATCTGGTGAATTTCAGCTTCCCGTTCTATGGGAACAGTTTTGACCGCGTTTACGTTGGGTCCAACGGATTCATAAGCTTTGGAAACGGCAGCGACATCTTTACAAATGAGCCGTTGCCCTCCATCTCCGCTCCTTCAAACCTCATTGCTGCTTTTTGGGATGATCTCGATACGCGAACAACCGGGGATATTTATTACCAGGAGTTTTCTGACCACCTGATCGTGCAATTCGATCAGGTCGGACGATATTCCGGTGCTGCGGAATACACCTTTCAGATCGTTCTGCGTGCAAGCGGTGTGATCGAATTTTTTTATGACGATTTACAAGGAATTACAACCTCCGCTACGGTTGGCATCCAGGGCGGAGAACCCCTCCAGGGTCTCCAAATCGCTTACAATGAAGCGTATCTCGATAACGGGATGGCGGTCCGAATCGATCCGCAATCCGCTTTCGTAACCTTGTCAGAGGTTTCGGGGACGCTTCCGCCGCAAAGCACAACCAGTATAGAGGCCACGTTTACAAGCGGACAGTTGCCTTTTGCAACCTACACCGCCACGCTGACAACCGATCACACGGCCGCCGCGCCCGTCCAACTTATAGAAACCAGCCTCATTCTTTCGGTTGAAAATACGCCATCCATCGTCACCTTGACCCAGCCGGAGGGACCGGTGACGATCCTCGAAAGCGATATACTCACCTTGAGCGCCACAGCGACCGATGCCGAAGGAGTGGAGCGCGTGAAATTTTATGCGGGAGAGACGAAAATCGGGGAACGGTATTCTCCCGCATATACAGTGGCCTGGCAAAATCCACCGCCCGGTGAGCACTTCGTATTCGCCCGGGGGGTGGACGTTTATGGGGCCACGACCGATTCAACAAGCGTTGTGGTGACGGTTTTGGCTGATTCAGACGGAGACGGAATGCCGGACGCATGGGAAATCGCCCACGGTCTGGATCCGCTGGTGGACGATGCCGGGGCTGACCTCGATGGGGACGGACTCACCAATATCTGGGAATACACCCACGGCTTTGATCCATCCGATCCGTTCGACGCCCTGCGGGACACTTCTGAAAACGATATCCCTGACTGGTGGGAGATCACCCATTTCGGCGCATTCGGTTCTGTGGACGCCTCAGCGGATCCCGACGGAGACGGGCTCAGCAATCTGGAGGAATTTCCTGCCGGTACCGATCCCCACAACTGGGACACCGACGGCGATCTGCTTCCCGACGGCTGGGAAGTTGAGCACGGCCTTGACCCGCTCGACTCCACCGGGGATAACGGAGCCGACGGCGATCCTGACGGCGACGGCCTGGGTAATCTGCAGGAAATGATTCATGGCACCCATCCCCTCATCGCCGATACCGACGGAGACGGGGTCAACGACGGAGATGAAGTCGGGCAGGGCAGCAATCCCAATAATGCCGGAGACGGAGGGCTTCCGCCCCCCGCTAACGAACTGATCGAAGTCCCCTTCAGTGTCGGCGACCCCAGCGGCAGTTATTCGGAACGGTGGAAA
>JBBDRC010000017.1:0-12218 GCA_040905625.1 Kiritimatiellia bacterium | reverse complement strand
GGAAAGCTGTAGCTTCGCTGAGCTCGCTACTGCACTCCAAAGCGGCTTCGCCGCGCCATTCGTCCAGAGCATCGGCGGCGCGTAGCGCCTTTGGAGTGCGGTAGCGAGCTCCGCGAAGCTACAGCTTTGCAGTGCAGGCAAAGCGTGCCGCCGGAAGCGGGGCAAGACACCATTAGTGAAAGTGCTCACCCTGGCTCGATATCCTGACATCCGTTTCGGATGCGGCATGGATGCTGTTTGTGCGTTTTGTGATTTCTGTGGTTCCCATAAAAGCGGATACGGTTTATTTTAAACAGCTCGAATCGCTTTCAGCGGGGAAGCTCCAACCGGAAGACCGCCCCTCCGCCCTCGCGGTTCCGGGCGGTGAGGCTGCCGTGATGCTGCATCGCCAGATCCTTGGAGATGGCCAGTCCCAGCCCAAGTCCGAATTGCCCGCCGCCGCTTTTGGTGGTGACGCTGGGTTCGAAAATTTTATCCAGTAACGGGGAGGGAATTCCGCTTCCCTCGTCCTCAATTTCCAACCAGACACACCCGTCCCCTTCTCCCGCCCTCAGTTGAATTTGCTTGCCCGGAGCGCTTGCCTCGCAGACATTGGTGAGCAGATTGGTGAGAATTTGATTCACCTCCCCCGCCCTTCCTTTGACCAACGGCAGATCCTCCATCTCCACCTGCACCTCATAATTTTTGAGCCGATGATTTAACACCATCAGGGTGTCGCGCACACATTGCGCCAAATCCACCCCCTGATCCGATCCCTCATCCTGGCGGCTGTAACTTTTCAATCCTTTGACCAGACGGGTGATCCGCTCATTGGCAATCCGGATACTGTTGAGGGAACATCCAATATCGAACAGTTGAATCGCCCGGTCCACGTTTTCCCGGTTCGACCGGCGAAGATCCTCCTCCAGATTCGCAAGCAACGCGGGTGGGAAACGGACCAGTCGCCGGCACTGACCGCGGCTTAATCCCGGATAGGTCTTCAGCAGTTCCTCCATCCGCTCCCGACTTTCCGAGGTGCTGACAAAAGCCGCTTCCCGTCCCGCCTCAAACCATCGGAGCTGATCCGGTTGTTCCTTCAGCAGCAAAGGCACATCCTCTCCAAGCTGTTCCACATTTTTCATCAGAGAGGTGGACGGGTTGTTGATTTCGTGGGCGATTCCGGCCAGCAACTGCCCCATGGTGGCCAGCTTCTCCCGATGAATCATCTGATTCCGGGTCTGCTTGAGATCGGTCACCGCCTCCCGCAATGCGTTCCGTTCATGCTCCAGTTCCAGGGTGAGTCCCGCGACTTTCAAATTAAGCCCCACCACCCGTTTGTAGCGGTCACTCAAATTGGCCACCAGCAACTGCAGGGTCAAACGGGAAAACTCGGCATCCTCCGCCACCGCCTGATCGAACAGTTCCCGCTCCACCTTCAGACATTCAACCCCGCCCAGGGCGTTGGAGTCCGAAAAACTCTGTTTCCCGGTCCAAAAGGATAAAATTCCGATCAAAGATCCAGGCCCCAGTAGATCCAGCGGGCGGGGAACTCCGTCTTTTCCGATTTTGGACAACCGCACTTGCCCTTTTAATAAAATAAACAGTGCGGAGTTGAGTTCCCCCTCCCGCATCAGCGATTCCCCCCCGCGAAAGTGAATCGTTTCATGCCCCGCGGTTCGCGCCCAGTCCACCAGCCCCTGCAACGCTTCCTGCGTGGACATTCGCTTCAAAGAAGGGTCTGCAGAAGACATTATCTGTCGGCGGAAAGATGTTTGCGCAAATGGTCCCCGAGCAGTTCGATGTTTAAATGCCGCATGTAGGGCATGGGATTCAAATCGCGCACACGAATGTAGCGGGTCAGTTCATCTTTGACCACCCGCACCAGCTCATCGCCTTCCCAGGGTTTGGCGATGTAGTGGGAGAGTTCGGCCTGATTCACCGCTTTCACCGTGGCCTCCAGGCCGGCCTGACCGGTCAGCAACACCTTTCGGGTGGCTTTCCATTGATCATCTTTCTGCAGGTCCACCAACAAATCCACGCCGTTTTCTCCGGGCATGATGTGATCACACAGCAGCAATCCCACTTCATCCCCGCGTTTGACAATCGCGGACAGCAGCGCCCTCGCCTCCTTCGCGCTTTCCGCCGCCTCCACCGGGAACACATCCTCCAGCGGTTCCAACTCGCGGACCACCGACTCCAGCACATCCGGTTCATCCTCGATGCAGACAATATGAATTTTCGACATGATACTTCTCCGGAACTTACAGCACATGCGGCCATACAAACAGGCCGAACAACAGGGTGAACACAATCCCCACGATTCCCACCAGCCAGCCGGCTTTGGCCAGATCGTTGGTTTCAATCAGACCGGTGGAGAGGGCAATCGCGTTGGGCGGGGTGGAAATGGGCAGAATCATGGCAAAACTCACAATGATTCCAATGACCGCGATGGGGACAATAATCGCGGCGGCGCCCCCTCCGACTTCGGGAGCGAGCAGGGTAATGGCGATCGGCACCAGAATGGTCGCGCTCACCGTATGCGAAATGAGGTTTCCGACCGCAAACCCGACCATGGCAAACAGGAGGATCAGCAGATAGATGGGGAATGCGTCCCAGGCCACCTGCCCGATCATCCATTCCGCCATCCCGGTGTTGGTGAGGCTGATTCCAAGCGAAATCCCGCCGGCCACCAGCCACAGCACTTCCCAGGCGTGACTGCGAATATCCTGCTTGTCCAGAATCCCCAGCGCCGGCAGCATCACCATCGGCAGAAAAGCGACCACCGCCGACGGGATGCCGTGCAGTTTCTCCGTCACCCACAACAGCACGGTGAGACCAAAGATGACATAACAGCCGATCGCCCTGTGACACAGATCGAACCGCCCCTCCATATGCAGGTCGAAACGGGTGATCACCGGTTTAAACATGCGGCACATGCCCAACCAGCACAGCAACAGCGACACCACCACCAGCGGAGTGGCCAGCATCATCCAGGTGCTGAACGGAATTACAATTCCCCGACTGGACAGAGCCGCGATCGCCACCGCGTTGGGAGGTGTGCCGATCGGAGTGGCAATCCCACCGATATTGGCGCCCACCGGAATCGACAGAGCCACCAGCCGCCGAAACGGATCGCCGGCCGGGACCTTGGCCACAATCGGCAGCGCCACCGTCATCATCATCGCCGTGGTGGCGGTGTTGCTCATAAACGCGGACAAAACTCCCGTCACCACCATCACCCCCAGCGCCACCCGGGTGGGGGAACTCCCGAAGGGTTTAAGCAGAATCCGGGTGAGATTGCGGTCCAATCCGTATTTTTCAGCCGCCTTGGCCAGGCTGAAGCCCCCCAGAAACAAAATCAGGATCGGGTGAGCCAGGGTTCCGTAGAAAACCTGGTACTTCGGAACGGTATACTCCCCTCCGCCGGCCCGGGTAATAAACTCAAGAAAAAAGCTCTGATCCGACAGTAACAGGACCTGCAGGAAAATAATCGAGAGGCTGGTCACATAAATCGGAATAGGTTCCAATATCCAGAAAACCGCGGCAAAACAGAAAATCGACAGCGCGATATGTCCGGCGGGGCTCAAATCCTCGAACCCGCAAAACGGGAGCACACACAACGCTCCCAGACCCAGGATCAGGCCGAGGATTTTTTTAATCGGGACGGTCATGACTTTTTACGGGCAATGGGAAGTTGCAACGTGTCATCGTGAAATTCCACCAAGTGGCCTTTCTCGATCAGCCAGCGGAAGTGGGACACCATCTCGGCGGGAATCTCGTCTCCTTTTTGCGCCACCGCTTTGAGCGCTTCCTGGGTATTGCAGCCCGGGTGATCCGCCACATAATCGAGCAAACCGCGGATCTCCGCCACCACCTTCATGTCGTCGGGAAGCGGATGCTGTTCCACCCCGCTCACCATCATCTCGCTTTTGTGCCGGAACACATGCAGGCGCATATGCTTGAACGCGGGCCGCAGGGCGAAAATAATGGAATTGGGGCGATGATGTTCGCGGTTCAAATGGTACGTGGTGAGGGCCAGAAGTCCCGGATCGGTCATTTTGTCGAGCAGATATCCCGGCATGATGCTCCGTTTGGTTCTGCGGATCAATTTAGGAAGCACTTCGCTCTTAAACTCGGCCTCCGCCTGTTCCTTGGAAAGATCAAACGGGCGGTCATCCGTGACAGGCTCCTCTTCAGCCGGGGCCTCAGGCGGGGCCTCAGCCGGGGCCTCAGGCTCCGGGGTGGCCACGCTGGTCCCGGGGGCCTCTGTCTGATCAGTCGGATCGGTCGGATCAGTCGGATCGGTCGGATCAGACGGATCAGTCGGATTGGCCTGATCAGACGGATCAGTCGGATCAGACGGATCGGTCGGATTGGCCGGATCAGTCGGATCGGCCGGATCGGTCGGATCGGCGGGATCGGCCGGCTCCGGGGGCTCCGGGGGCTTTTCTTTTTTCTCCGGTTTTTTTTCCTCAGGCAGCTTCAAACGATAAAAGGTTTGGGTGGAGACTTCCTTTTTCCATTCCTCGATGGCCTCCGGGTCATGCACCATTTCCACCTGGTTCGAAAACACGTCCGGCGGCACCCCGGGCGCGATCTCCGCGCGCAGTTCCTCCAGTCGGCTCTGATAGCCATGCCAGTTTGGGGGTCCAATCAGCCGTTTACTGCGTCCGTGACGTCCCACGCAGATAAAAGTACCGGATGGGGGCGGAACCTCCCGGGTTTCCTTGTCGTAATAGGCCTCGATCCCATGCTCGAGAATGTAGGTTTCGCAGGCCTGCGCGTCCGAAAACACCATCCCGTTGGCGGTGCAGACATACAGATGAAAGTCCTCCTCTCCCTCCGGGAGATCCTTGACCGTGTATTTCATGGAAATAAAGGCCGGATTTTCCATGAATTTTTCCGCGACCACATGCAGGGGATACGCGCGGTGGGAGGCGCGAATCACCTTGACCACTTTGCTCAACCGCTTTTTATCGGGGATGAAATCAACATGCACCGGAACCCGGGGCGCGCGCTCGGGACGATCCTGCCGCCCCCGCCCGCTCCCCCGCTGATCCTCAAACTGTCCATCCCGGGGGGGATAGGGTCCACGGTCCCGGCCGCCGCCCCCGTCCTCGCCGCCCCCGCCCCCTCCGGGAGTGCGCCGGGGTTTGACCCGTACGCCCTGCATGCCGCGTCGATCCGATTTCGGAGCACGGGGTCCTCCCCGTCCTCCGCCCTGGCGACGATCCCCTCCGCGGTCACCACGTCGGTCTGCATCGGATTGCTTGACCCCGGGAGAACCTTTGGCCCAATCGGGGGTTAAATCAAAATCAGTAAACAGGGATTGTAGTTTATCCGTATCGGGGACTTCAGGATTTTCGTTTTCTTCACTCATGACTCAGCATCTTTTTGCAAAACGTACGTTTGTGTGTTAGAGAATTCTCTTTCGGGCGACAGAGTGACATCCGAACCTCCATCATGCAAGACAATCAGGAAACGAACATGAGACATCAATACAAAGATTCCAGTTATTCATTAGAAAAATATTCGAGTGCGGTCACTCTCGGCGATATGGAAATCTTTGTCTTTCCCGAATTACTCTATTCCCTGGTGCTGGCCAACATCATGTCCCCCCGCATCTGGGCCTGGAAGGAACAGGACTGGGCACAGAAAATTCAGGGCAAATCCACCAACCGGCGGGTGCAGCGGCTCAAACAGTATATCATGGATTCCTACGACTTCAATCTGGACCTCGACACCTGGGGACTTACCACCAAGGAGAGGGAACTCGCCCGATTCTCCTCTTTTATTGATCCCGACATCCTCAATCAAAGCAACGCCCTGTTCGGATATGAGGGGGATAAATATTACTTCGACCTGGATATCCGTCGTCACTTCGGGCTGGATTCCTACACCTCGGATGTCATTCCCTACTGGAAAACCGAGACCGTCGAGGCCATGGACGCCTTCCGGTTCAAAGAAGGGTACTCCATGGGAGCCGGCGAGTGCGTGTCCCTTTCCACCCTCTACGCCGCCGCCCTGTTTATTATCGGCGGAGTGGAACTGGAGGACATTCTGATGCTGGCCACTCCCCTGCATTCCCAGAATTTCATCACCACCGATGAGGGGATCATCACCAACAACCGGCGCATCGTCACTAAAAAGATGTGGTTCAACGGCAGCGAAATCTCCTGGAAGGCCCAGCGGGCCATCCGCAACGAAAAAATCACCATCGTCGCCAACAACACCGGATACATCCATACCATGTATCCCGAGGCCACTATCAACCCGGACACCTATCATCACGGGGTGGAAAAATTGAAGGACTACCTCACCACCGTCATTGACATGGAGATCATGTCCAATTTTCTGCGCCAGCATTCCGATTTGCAGACCTGTTTCCAGATCCGGCAGGACCGTCACGGCGGCCACCGCTACATCGAAGCCGAAAAAGTGTATGCCTACGAGCACGGAAGCAGCTATCGGGTCAGCGATGACACCCGGGACAAACTGCTGGACGAAATCGACACCTACGAATATTTCGCCACCCCCATCGAGGGACGCATCGTGCTCAACAACTTCGAGGACTTCTTCAAGCAGAATCCCGGCCTCGATCTCAACGACCCCAAAGATCTGGCCATTTTAATGGACGCGTTCAGTTGCACCAACGCCAAAGCCAAGAACGTGGGGCAAAAACTGGTGGAATTCTGCCACATCGAGCCCCGCCTGCCCGAAGGGAAAAAATTCGTGCCTTCCCCCGTCATCGAACTCAAAGCCGACTGGGGCCGCGAACGCATTCTGGAGGTTCTCGAGGACCTGCGCGACGACAATCCGGTCGTGGACCTCGCCTTTTACGCCTATCGCGACCTCACCCGGACCGACTGGCGGCCCTTCATCAAAGCCGCCCTCGAACGCAATCCGGTGGTGGTGGATGCTCTGCGCAAACACAGTGAGCAGGAGGCCGTCGACCTGTTAGCATCCCTCACCCCCGAATCGATCTACGACGGAAACCGACTGGCACAGCCGGACGAAGTCTGGAACTTCCAACGCGGCGACGGCGCCGAGATCGCCTTTGCCATCGCGGCCCTGCTCAAGCACCGCAAACCCGAGCGGCCCGTTCACCTGGGGATTCAAAAGCTAACCGTGAACCTCCGCTGGGATTCACAAAACCTGACCCTGGACAGTCAAAAAGGACTCGAACAGGATCTGACGGTCTGAGTTTTGAGAGAATGAAGGGTTTCCGATGATCGGAACCCGCAAACAAAGCCCTCTCGACACCCGGAACGTCACGCATGAGGGACGGCGGTTCGTCCGCCGTTTCCTCAATGCAATTGTTCTCGATTCAGAGTATTCGATTTGAAAACTGCCCGAAATCACCTCGTGCAAGTCCCTCAAAAGACAAATCCTCATCAAGATCCGGCCAATGGAGTCCAAAGTGA
Source organism: Kiritimatiellia bacterium (assembly GCA_040905625.1). GTDB lineage: Bacteria > Verrucomicrobiota > Kiritimatiellia > SS1-B-03-39 > UBA6053 > UBA6053. The sequence goes on along the minus strand of JBBDRC010000017.1, from coordinate 4,815 downwards.
GATATTTCGATATGATTCAGTTGAGCAGGTGATCCGCTGCGGAGTCTTGGGTTCTTATCAACCGGGAATTTGATTTCAACCCCGGTCTCCATGGATACATGGATATACCCATCGGAAAATGAGGCTTGAATTTGATTATCGGTTAAGGTGATCATTCCATTTCTCCACGATGAGCTGTTGATTGGCCTCCGCCAGCGATTGGGCTTTAGAAAGCTCTTTCACTTTCAACCCATGCGATTCTCTAAGGGTCCGTTCAAAAATTAGTGTCGCAAGATGGCGCAGGAGTTTTGGTCGCTGGCAAGGCGCGAGCGAGGCGCATACCCACAGCGGTCTGTAACGAGCGAGCAACGCAGCCAGCGGCCAAAAGAACCAGCCAGATGCGACACTTATTTTTGAACGGGCCCTAAGTTCAATAGTGGCAATTAAGAAAAACGGAACCCAACCTGCGGCTTCTACGAACGGCTGATGCCGAGGCCAAGAATAACTCATACTCTGAAAATAAGAAAGATTTGCCTTTCGAGAACGTCCCTGATATACATAGTGTCCATGACAACAAAAGACAAAGTGATCCAAGCTGTGCAGAACCTTCCGGATGACGCATCTATCGAGGACGCGATGGAGCGTCTCTTGTTTCTGGTGAAAATCGAGAGGGGACTCCAGCAGGCCGATGCCGGGCAAACCATCTCCCACGCCCAAGTCAGGGAGCGGATGTCAAAATGGCTGAAATAAGATGGCCGCCGCAAGCGGCAGATGATCTTGAAGCCATTGCCGACTTTATTTCAGAGGATTCGCCCCATTACACCAGACTTTTCGTGATCGATGTACTCGACGCGGCTCAGAGACTCGAAAACTTTCCACGGTCAGGCAGAATTGTTCCAGAGTCGAATGATCCGATCATACGTGAAATTATCCTGGGAAATTATCGGATTGTTTACCGTGTGATGCCGGAAATCGTTGAAATTCTGACTGTATACCACGGGTCTCGTTTGCTGGACCCCTCGACTCTGGGATGAAACCGCCAACCATTGGCTCGTGAGAACGCTTCGCGTCCCACAGCCTAGACGTTATAAAAGATGAAAAAATGAAGACATCAAATCGCTGGGCTTCCGGGTAATTTTAATGCGTTTTCCCATGAAACATGTCGATGTTCGATGGCTGTTTCAACTAAACGTCACCTGCAAACTCTTAATGTGCAGATCCCGCTGCGGAAAGGGAATCTGCACGCCCTCCTCACGAAAGCCCTTATCCATCGCCTAATTCAGTTCACTGATCACCCCGAATTTCAGTTCCGCCGTGGGGATCCAGCCGAATTTTGATCCGCGACCTCCATCAGAACTGTCTTCTCTTTATCCCCCAATTTCCATGCGGGTCCGATGCCGGTTTCCGGGCAGCAACATGCGGCGTTCGCGCAGGCAATTGGCCGCCTCCACACAACACATTCCTTTCCATTCGTCGTCACCAAAATCAGACATGGCGTTGGATTTGGAGATCCAGGGATTCCAGACCACGGTGTTGGCCGCGCCCCGCTGGGTGATCCGCAGGTCGCGGCCGTTTTCCTCCAGGCGGGTTTCACCATCGGGATGGACATACACCCGGTCGGTTTCACCCTTGAACCCGATGGGGCCGGACTGCACCTTGGTTGCCATGCGGTCCATTTTGTCCAGATACGGCGATCCCTCCAACCCGCACACCCGGGCGGTTTTCACGTCGGTCAGCGCGAAATACGCGTGCAGCGCATCCTCGAATGCGGCCGGAGCGGAACCCTCGTTCACCGTGTCGAGTTCCACCGTGAGGGTTTTGCCCACAGTGACGGTGTATTCCAGGCGAAGACCCGGGGGCACATGGCGGGAGGCATCGGCATCGGGTGTGAATCCAAGCCGGAGCCGACAGCGTCCATCCTGAAGCACAGATGCCTCCAACGGGGTCCAGGCCCGCAGACGGGCCACGCCGTGCGCCGGCAAAAACGCATCCCCTGGATGAGGCCCGAACCAGGGCCAACAAATGGGAATGCCGCCGCGAATGGGCAGTCCGTCCGCAAACTGACTGCATTCACTCATCCACAGCACCGGGTCAGCCCCCCCGGGTTGAAAGGCAGTCACATGGGCACCGTGGAGATAGATCGTGGCCTTGGCTCCCTGCCCCTGCAACCGATAACAGGGCAGGCCCCCCTCCCCGGTATCGGGTTGGAGGTGTCCGGGGATCGCAAAGGTGTTCAGAGATTCATTTGTCATAGCGGGGACTGTGCACGGAAGTGTTTCAGGAGTCAAGAGGAACCGTCCAATTCGGTCCAATCAGGTCGGGTGAGGGCACATTCAGTTTCGATCTTCCCGTCCGGGTAGGGTTATACCCCCATTGACTTTCCATGATCTTTCATGGATACTTCGCCCATATGCAAGCACCCTCTCACACTCACATCATTACCGTGTTATTGGTGGATGACCACCAGATCGTGTTGGAGGGCCTTACCGCGCTGTTGGAGGCGGAGAAAGATATCCATGTGGTCGGACGCGCGTTGGATGGACAACAGGCGGTCTCGCTGGAGGCGGAATTGCATCCCGATGTGGTGGTCATGGACATCGCCATGCCGATACTCAACGGGTTGGAGGCGACACGACACATTCACCGGCACAATCCCGGGGCCCGCGTGGTGCTGCTCTCCGCACACCGGGACGATGTGTATATCGAACGGGCACTGGCTCTGGGCGCTTCGGGCTTTTTGATTAAACAAAGCTCGGCACACGTGCTGGCCGATGCCATCCGGAAAATCCATGCGGGCGGCACCTTTTACAGTCCGGGCATCGAACAATCCATTCGACAGCGCCGGAAAGAAGATCTCAACCGACTGGGCACCCCGACCCGCAGTGCCGCGTCCCTGACCCCGCGGGAGGCGGAAACCCTGCAAATGGTGGCCGAGGGGATGGCAAACAAACAGATGGCCGACCACCTGAAAATCAGCATCAAAACGGTGGAAAAACACCGGAACAATCTGATGCGGAAACTGGGCATTCACGATACCGCCGGCCTCACCCGGTACGCGATTGCCACCGGCGTCATCCAAAGCCATGTCCCGGAAACCTCAAATTGATTTGCCGTTCATCTCCTTTCGAAACATGGTCCCAATCGCGGTTATGACATCTCATCCTCCACCCTCTCCCCGGCCGAACCCGTCCCCCCCCCTTCCTCCGTGGCTCAACGATGCGGAAGAAGCACGGGGTATCTATCAGGAGCTCTACGACTTTGCCCCGGTGGGCTATTTCACCCTCTCCCGGGATGGCTTGGTGCTCATGGGCAACCTTACAGGCGCCTCCCTCCTTGGAATCACCTATGACGCCCTGGCTGGACATCCGTTTTCCCAGTGGATCGCGCCGAACCGGCAAACCGATTTCGATCGGTTTCTCGCCCGGGTATTCAACGAGGGAGACCCTGTATTCATTGAACTTGAAATTCCGCGTCGGAAAGGAGAGACTCTCGTCGTCAGTCTGGAGGGGCGCAGGATTTCCCCGGGAAGCGTTTGCCGCATCGTGATGACGGACATCACCCGGAGAAAAGCGGGAGATGAAGCCGACCGGCTCTTGAAAATCGCCACCCGGTACAATCGAAAACTGAAGTTGGAGGTTCTCCAACGGCGGGAGGTGGAAGTGACCCTGGAAGCCGCGCGGAAGAAATTGAACAAAAGTCTGGAAAAATCGGAAAAACAGCGAAAAAAACTCCGGGATTTGACCCATGCCCTGCTCCACGCCCAGGAGGAGGAGCGCAAGCGGATCAGCCGCGAATTGCACGACGGGATCGTTCAGGCGTTGGTGGCCATTCAATATGAATTCGAACTCCTGGCCGGTGATTCGAAGGGCGGCTTTCCGGGTCTCCAGGATCAAATCACCCGAACCCAGAAAATTCTGGAGAGGTCCATCGATTTGGTCCACGGATTTGCATTTGACCTGCGGCCTTCGGTATTGGACAATCTGGGACTTGGGCCGGCTCTGGAAACGTTTGCGGCCCGGTTTCATAAATCAAGCGGCATCACAGTCGCTCTGGATCTGATTGAAGATTTGGGAAACCTCGACATTCATGAGCGCACCATGCTCTACCGTGTCGTTCAGGAGGCCTTCAACAACGTGTCCAGCCACGCGCAGGCTCAAAATGTCCGCCTGCAAATTTCCAAGGAAGCCAAAGGCCTCCGCATGGAAATCACAGATGACGGGATCGGCATCGATCAGGGAAAATCCGAGTCACCGCCCGGGGAGGGTCGATTGGGTTTGATTGGTATGAAAGAACGGGTGGAGATGCTGGGCGGAACTTTCGGGGTCCACTCCGAGCCCGGGGAATATACCACAATTCGGGTGGAACTGCCCGCCACCGCCGGGAAATCCGTCAGGAAAACCAGCACTCCGTCACTGTGAAGCCGGCGGGTGAGTTTGCGCGGTATTGATTGCGGATTGTTGTAAACGTACTCTTTGGTTTTTTCAAGGGCGCGGAAGGGATAATGGTGGGGTTTCACCCCATAGTAATGACACGCTAAACACGGTAGGATGTATCTAATTAAAAACCACAACCCGACTTTTCCACCCACACATCCCCCACACACAGGCACTGCCATGAATACTTCCAAGAACTTAATTAACATCCTCCTCGGCCTCGGTCTGGGCGCGGGGCTTGCACTTGCGGGCCATCCCGAGGATCCAATCAACCTGAACTCCGCCGGGGACTTCGTGATTTTGGCCAAGTCCGGAATCAGCACGGTCCCTTCCTCCGACATCACCGGCGATATGGGCGTGAGTCCCATCACTTCCACCGCGATCACGGGTTTTTCGTTGATCA
>JBBDRC010000016.1:0-2023 GCA_040905625.1 Kiritimatiellia bacterium | reverse complement strand
CGGTGGAGGTGAGAATGCCCTTCGCCGCCCACATTCCGCCCACATCCTCGGGGCTTGTTTCGTGGCGGACGAGAATGAGCTTCTCATCGGGATTTTCTTTGATCAGCGCCTCGGCATTCTTGGCGTCGAAAACGATTTTACCCACGGCGGCGCCGGGTCCTGCGGGCAGGGCGGTGAGCAGAGGGGTCTGCTTGGCCTCTTCTTTGATGTCAAAGATGGGGAAGAGCAACTGTTCGAGGTCTTCACCGCTGATAGTGGCGAGTGCTTTTTTGCTGGTGAGCAGTTTGGGCAGTTTTTCGCCGGTTTCGATATCTTTTCCGCTCACCATTTCCACGGCCCAGCGGACACCCGCGAGACCGGTGCGCTTGGCGTTCCGGGTTTGCAGCATCCAGAGTTTGCCCTGTTGCACGGTGAATTCCACGTCCTGCGGATATTTGTAATGACGCTCCAGTTTGCGCATGATGGCCATAAGGTCTTTGTGCGCTTTTTTCCAGATGTCATTTTCAATCGTTTCGTCGGGCATGTCCTCCAGATTCTTGGGAGTCCGAATGCCGGCCACCACGTCTTCGCCCTGGGCGTTGATGAGGTACTCGCCCATGGGGAACGCTTTCCCGGTGGAGCCGCAACGGGTGAAGGCCACCCCGGTTCCGCAATCGGATCCCATGTTTCCGAAAACCATGGTGCACACATTCACCGCGGTTCCGAGCAGGCCGCTGATTTTATTGATTTGACGGTATTTGGCCGCGCGGTCCGAGTTCCAGGAGTTGAAAACCGCCTGTACGGAGAGGCTCAACTGTTCCCAGGGGTCCTGAGGGAAAGGTTTTTTGACCTTGTTCCGATAGACCAGTTTGTATTGGCCCACCAGCTCTTTGAGCTGCTCGGCGCTGAGATCGGTGTCCTGGGCGGCACCGTATTTTTCTTTGATGGCCTCCAGTTCGTGCTCGAAGTCCTCGTGGGTCAATCCGCTTTCGGGGCCCATGACCACATCGCCGAACATATCGATAAAGCGGCGATAGCAATCCCAGCCCGCCCGCTCGTTTCCGGATTTTTTAATGAAACCCAGAACGGATTTATCGGTGAGACCGAGATTGAGCACGGTGTCCATCATACCCGGCATGGAGACCGCGGCGCCGGAGCGTACAGACACCAGCAGCGGATCTTTTGGATCCCCCAGTTTTTTGCCAGTCATTTTTTCAAGTTTGGCCAGTTTTTCCCGCATTTGTTTTTCCATGCCGGCGGGGAAGCTGGAATTGTGGGAACTGTAGTAAGCACAGGCTTCGGTGGAAACGGTGAATCCGGGGGGGACGGGAAGGTCCGCGTTGGCCATTTCCGCCAGGTTTGCGCCTTTGCCGCCGAGAATTGCTTTGTAGCTGCTGTCGCCTTCGGTGTGTTCCTTGCCGAAACCGTAGAAGTACACATATTGCTTTTGAGTCTGTTTAGTCGCCATAGTCGAGTTTGTCCTTTAGGGGGTTGGTGCTCCAGTATAGAGCAATCCGATTTGTTAAAATGGATTCGCATACTATCGAAAGAAGACGCACTGTCAAGATTGCGCCCTAAAGACTTTTGGTTTTTTGCGGGAGGGTGAAGATCGGGTGCGTGTGGGCATGGATGCCCGGCTGACCATCGGTCTGGGCGATAAAAAACGAACATTCACGGCGGAGCGGCGGTGAGCACCCGCGTTCGGTATGGCCTGAAACTTTTTCGTTTTTTCTCTCCGAAGTAGAGATGGAACGTTTGGACATTCAGGGCATTCCCTCTCAATACACGGACCAGGCCGGACGTTTCGTCCTGATCGATCCGGTTCCAATATCCGGCGATTGATTTTTCCGGCATGGGGACACCCATGGTGCGGGCCTGTTGTGAAAGTCTGTCTCCTAACAGGATCTTCAGTTGAAATGCCCTTTATGGGGGCCGTTGGTCCAGGCCCAGGCGGTTTTGAGAATGGTGTCTAAGTCTTTGTATTCGGCTTCCCAGCCCAGGAGTTCTTTGGCTTTGGCGGGGGCGGCGACCAGTTCCGGGGGAT
>JBBDRC010000015.1:0-2035 GCA_040905625.1 Kiritimatiellia bacterium | reverse complement strand
ACGCCCCGATGTCCGCAATCGGGTGTATCTCATTCTGGACGCCTCCGGGTCTATGAGGGATCAGGTGAAGGGCCGGACGAAATTCGATGTGGCCCGGCAGGCGCTGGGAGACATGGTGAAGGCCCTGCCGAAGGGAACAGAGGTGGCGTTGCGGGTGTATGGACACCGACTGCTCGCCATTGAAAAAGGAGCGGCGGAGGATACCGAACTGGTGTCCGGCTGGACAACCCTGGATGTGTCCGCGTTCCAGAAAACACTTCAGGAACTGAGCCCAAAAGGCAAAACGCCCCTGACCCTCAGCCTGAAGCAGGCCGCCGGAGATGTCACCTCCCGCCGGAACGACGGACAGACCCTGGTGGTATTGCTGACCGATGGAGGCGAAAGCACCCGCGGAGCGGATCCGGTGGAGGCGGCCAAGGCCTTTGCGGAAAAAGAGAGGGTGCGATTTTTTGTGCTGGGTTTTGATATTAACCGTGAAGACTGGACCCGGCAGCTACAGGACATGGCCGCGGCGGCGGACGGGGTGTACCGACCGGTGGGGGACGCCACCCTGCTCACCCGGGAACTAATATCCGTGGTGAATCCCCCCGCGCCCGCCTTCTCGTTTACCGGAGATGACGGGGAGCTGATGGAATCCGGCACCTTTGAGGATGGAGAGTTCAGTCTGAAGCCCGGAAAATACACATTGACCCTCGACCCCGGTGCTGATGAGCTGACCCAAACCGTGTGGATACGTCCCGGCGGCACCACCCGGATTCAGTATACGATCAATCCCGCCCGCCGCCCGTTGCCGGTGGAAACCTCCGGGGAGGAGCAACCGGAATCCGATGCCAGCCGTCCCTCCTTCTGCACGCAGTGCGGGAACAAATTAAAACCCGATGCTAAATTCTGCACCTCCTGCGGTGAATCGGTGCGCTGAAAAGGTAACGCCTTTGGAAGATTCTAACCCGACTTTCGAAACTGGGGGATATGCTCAGGTGATATTGAAATGTCCCCGCTCCCGCAAGCTCTGATCCCGCACTCCCGCCCGCACGGCTCCCGGCGGGACGCTGCCGCCTGCGCATGGATGTGGAACAGGGGCTTGTTCTCGAGCGACTTGCTGATGATGGAACCCGGGAGCCCATTCACCTCAACTGAGGACGGGGGGGCGATACGCTTTCGTTCATGCGAGACCGTCATGATCTTCATGAACACAAACATCATTTTCACATCGTTCCATGGTTGACCCGGGGCGGGAAAGAGGGTTAATTCCCTCTGACATTGAGGTCACACCATGAATTCCGTACTCGAAAAAAATGTTGTATTGGTCCTGAACCGGAACTGGCAGGCGGTGAATTCCACCACGCCGGCGCATGCATTTTGTCAAATGGCTTCCGGAAATGCCATGGGATTGAATATGGATGTGGGTGAAAGCATGGTGCCGGTGGCCTGGGAGGAATGGATTCAATTGCCGGTGCGGGAATCGGACTGGTCGATCGGGGTGGTGAAAGGGCAGTTGCGGGTTCCGCGGGTGATCCTGGCCATTCATTACACCAAAGTGCCGATGCGGCATCCCAAATTCTCTTATCAGGCGATTCGCGACCGGGACAACGGGCGTTGTCAGTACACCGGCCGCAAATTGGCACGGGATGAAGGGAATATCGATCACGTGGTTCCCCGTTCGAAAGGCGGGCCGACCTCCTGGAGCAATTGTGTGCTCAGTTGCAAACGGGTGAACAACCGCAAAGGGGACCGTACGCCTCCCGAGGCCGGACTGCATCTGATGAAAAATCCCGAACCTCCCAAAGTGCTGCCGGTGACGCTGTTTCTGCAGAATGTGCACGACATCCCGGAATGGGAACCCTTCCTAATTCCCAAGACCGCGGGCGGGTAAGGCTGGATGTTATTTAGTTTTCAACCACGAATGAACACAAATTAACAAGAAATTAAGGCGATCCCGATGTGGGTGAGGTTTTATTTTTTGCCACCCATCGGTGAACTCCAGAACTCAATTTAAGGGTCAAAATTCGCAAATCGGAGCGCAAGTTTAAATGCA
>JBBDRC010000014.1:0-12524 GCA_040905625.1 Kiritimatiellia bacterium | reverse complement strand
CGAACCTCTGCCGATTTCATTCCGGAAATACCCCAACCGTGGAATATCGGAAGGAGATGCCGCAAAACGGGGTGAATTTCGGGGCTCGCGGCATTCCTTCCACGGTCGACTTGCCCATGCCTTCGGCTTGGCAAGCTCCGTGACTTCTCCGTGTTCTCCAGCGCAGCGGGTGGTTAAAGTTTCACAACCCAAGAACCCGTGCAGTTTATTCAAAAAAATGGGTAACTCCTGGTGTGAACGTTCCTTCATCCGGATATTTCTTATCCGTTGTCCGGCGCAGCTATCCGTTGGTTAAATACTCTTTCCGTATGCTATGGTGTCGCGGTTCCACGCCATCAGGCCCAAATCAGTTTCAGGATGAACAGAACGGCCAGTCCGATTGTAAACGGACTGAGTGCACGGAATTTTCCAGTGGCGAGGTGCAGAATCACGTGCGTGAGCAGCCCGAATATGATGCCATCCGCGATGCTGAAGGTCAGGGGCATCATAATCAGGGTCACAAAGGCGGGAATCGCGCTGAGCATGTCGTCGAAATCCACCTTTCGCAGGGGAGACATCATAAACACTCCGACCAGCACCAGCGCGGGAGCGGTGGCGGCGGAGGGCACCATGATGAACAGCGGGGCGAAAAAGAGCGCCAACAGAAAAAACATAGCGGTGGTGAACGCGGTGAGTCCGGTTTTTCCGCCTTCGGTGACCCCCGAGGCGCTTTCGATGTAGACGGTCACGGTGCTGGTTCCCAGAACGGCTCCGGCGGTGGTGCCGATGGCGTCCGCAAAAAACGCCTGCTTGGCGTTGGGGATGCGGCCTTCCTCATCCAACATCCCCGCTTTGTCGCTGACCCCCACCAGGGTCCCGACGGTGTCGAACATGTCCACGAAGAGGAAGGTAAACAATACGACCGCCATTTCGAGAGTGAAAATGTGAGCAAATTCGAATTTCCAGAAAATTGGAGCCACCGAGGGCGGGAGACTCACCAAATGGCTGTCCGGAACCTCGGTGACTCCCAACGGAATTCCGGCCAGGGTAACCGCGAACATGCCGATCAGCAGGGCCCCTTTCACCTTGAGCACCAGCAACACCCCCATAATCAACACGCCCGCCAACATCAACAGCACCGGAGCGGATTTCACATCTCCCAGTGTAACCAGCGTCGGCTCGTGGCTCACAATCAAGCCTGCGTTTTTCATACCGATGAAGGCAATGAAAAGTCCGATCCCCGCCGAGATTGCATGTTTCATGGCCATGGGAATCGCATTCAAAATGGCTTCGCGGATATTCAGCGCGGTGAGAAGGAGGAACAGAATCCCCTCCAGAAATACTGCGGTGAGCGCGAACTGCCAGGTATGGCCCATCCCCAGCACCACTCCGAAAGCAAAAAAGGCATTGAGCCCCATTCCCGGAGCCAGCGCGAAGGGAAGTTTCGCCACAAACGCCATTACCAGCGTGGCAATGGCGGCGGACAGTGCGGTGGCGGTGAACAGGGCCGGTTTATCCATGCCCGTGGCACTGAGAATATCCGGATTGACCGCCAGGATATAGGCCATGGTCATGAAGGTGGTGATCCCCGCCAGCACTTCCGTGCGCACGGTGGTTTCGTTCTCTTTCAGTTTGAAGCAGGAAGCAAGCATGGAAGATCCTTAGAACTGGTATTTGACCATGAGGGTGGGATTGATCTGCCAGCCTTTGTCGGGATTTCCGGCAAAATTGTGGCCGATCTCCATCTCGGTTCCTACCGCGAATTGTTCGGTGACATTATACAGGAGTTGAGGCTCGGTCAAAAAGACATGATCCGTGTCGGTGACACCGTCAAAGTTGAAGTCGTTGTCTTCCATCCAGAAATCGGCGAATCCGCGGAATGTCACTTTCCGGTCGAGTAAATGCCAATACCAGACGAAGGTGAGCTGATAGCTGTCGTCATGCTTGTCACGGATATTTTTGTACAGGACTTTGAAGCTCATCCCTCTGGAAAAATCCTCCGCATTGAGGGAATAATCCACCCCGGCCAGCCAGGCGTCGTTGATTCCGTAGGCCAGTTGGGCTTCCGGGGAATCAAACCGGCCGTGCCCTCCGTTGTATTCAATATGAAGGCCGAAAGGAGCGGTATCGGCGGTGCTGAACACCCGGGCGATTTCGAAATAGGATTCGCTGACACCCTTTGTTTCGTCGACATCGTAGTTGAAATCCACAAATAAAAAGGTGCTCCCGTAGGCATCGGGTTTAAACATCTCGATGGTGGTGGTGACATGCTCGCGGTTTTCACCGAAATCATAGTGGAGTTGAATTTCCTGCGCGAAAGTCGGCAGAACACGAGCGAGCACACATGCACAGATACAGATCGTTTTGGTTTTCATAGAATTATTGGATGGGGTGTTGGTGGTTGATAGTTGAGGGTTGTTGGTTGATTGTTGTTAGCGACCTCCGACTTCTTATATGAGACCTCACACGTCAATCGTAAGTAGTCATTCGTCACTGGTAATACTATTTCCCTGTGACAAGTGACCAATGACCGCCGCCACAGGTCTGTCTGCAAATTCGAATGGCCATCCGTGGCGGCGCTGACCTCCGACTTCTGACCTCCTAACTTCTATCTCCTAATTTCTATCTCCGAACTCCGAACTCCTATCTCCGATCTCCCATCTCCTAACTCCTGTCTCAGACCTCCACCCGCATCATCTCCAGGAGTGACTGGACGCGGCGGGTGATGTCGGCGGCTTCCAGGCCGATGAGACCGTCGAGGCTGAAGGCCTCCACGCCGAAGGAGGCGACCACCGTTCCGTGCAGCATGGCGCGGCGGATGTCGGCTTCGCCGCAGGCGCAGGCCTTGGTCAGGCAGCCCATCAGGGCTCCGGCAAAGGTGTCGCCGGCTCCGGTGGGGTCGTTGACCACGGGCAGCGGAAATGCGGGTTGAATATACACGCCGTTTTTTCCGAACAGCATGCTGCCGTGTTCCCCTTTTTTGATCAACACATACTCGGGTCCCATGGCCAGCAGCTTTCCGGCGGCATCCATCAGATGCTGGGAGTCGGTCAGCAAACGGGCCTCCGACTCGTTGAGGGTCAGCATGTTGACCTTTCCCACCACCTCGAGCAGTTCGTCCCGGGTGATGTTGATCCAGAGATCCATGGTGTCGGCCATCACGAATTTCGGGGAGGTGATTTGGTTCAGCACATGCAATTGCAGTCCCGGATCCATGTTTCCCAATAAGACGAACGGGGCGGATTGGTATCCTTCGGGCAGGGTGGGTTCAAACTGTTCAAACACCCCCAGCACCGTTTCCACAGTCTGTCGGTTGTCCATATTCTCCTCGTACACGCCCGTCCAGGAAAAGGTGCGGCCGGTGGCGTGGCGCAGTCCCTCCATATCCACATCAAAGGTGCGGTAGAGGTCCAGAAACGATTCCGGAAAATCGTCTCCCACCACCCCGACCATGCCGGGGGAGGTGAAAAAAGAGGCGGCGGCGCAGGCGTAACTCACGGAGCCGCCAAGCAAATTGGTTTTCTTGACCGTCGGGGTTTCAATATGATCAATACCGATGGATCCCACGATGACCAGGGCGGGTGATTTCATTCCAAGTCTCCTGAATTAGCTGATGTGGGGGGCATGGAAACCACCGGCGGGCGGGCTATAGGTTTCCATAAACGTTTCAAGGTACTGGGTGTTGTAGTTGCCACCCACAAAATGCGCATCCTGAACCAGAGCCAGTCCCAGCGGAATGGTGGTGGCGGGACCGTCAACCAGGAACTCGCCCAGTGCCCGGCTGAGGCGGGCCAGCGCTTCGGTGCGATCCCGTCCCCGCACAATCAGTTTTGCGACCATACTGTCATAGTGGGGCGGAATCACATACCCGGGATACACGGCGGTGTCCACGCGGACGCCGAAGCCGCCGGGAAGATTCAGCCAATTGATTTTACCGGGACAGGGCGCGAAATTCCGGGAGGGATCTTCCGCATTCACCCGGAATTCAATGGCATGACCGTTCATGCGGATGTCCGCCTGGGTCACGCTGAGTGTTGAGCCCGAGGCCACCCGAATCTGTTCTTTGATCAGGTCCACTCCGGTCACTTCCTCGGTGACCGGGTGCTCCACCTGAATTCGGGTGTTCATTTCCATAAAATAAAATTGTCGCGCTTTCTCATCGAACAAAAATTCGACGGTTCCCGCATTGGTATAGTTCACAGCAATGGCCGCTTTAACCGCCGCATCGCCCAACTGTTTGCGAATATCGTCATCCAGAGCGGGGGAAGGGGCCTCCTCCAGAATTTTCTGATTGCGGCGTTGCATGCTGCAGTCCCGCTCCCCCAAATGGATCACGTTGCCATGCTCGTCGGCCATCACCTGCACTTCGATATGACGGGCGCTTTCCACATATTTTTCAATGTACACCCCCGCGTTGCCGAAGGCGCGCTCGGCCTCGTGCCGGGCGGTGGTGAAGGCGTTTTTCAGGGTCATCTCATTGTGGGCGATGCGCATGCCTTTCCCCCCGCCCCCGGCGGTGGCTTTGACAATGACGGGATAACCGATTTCCTTGGAAACTTTCACTGCATCCGCTTCCGTTTCCACCAGCCCGTCACTGCCGGGGGTTATGGGAACGCCGCCGGCTTTCATGGTTTCACGGGCGGTGTTTTTATCGCCCATTTTACGGATGGCATCCGGGGAGGGTCCAATAAACTTGATATTGCATTTGCCACAGATTTCTGCGAAATCGGCGTTTTCAGACAGAAATCCATATCCGGGATGGATGGCGTCGGCATCCGTCACTTCGGCGGCACTGATGATATTGGAAATTTTCAGATAGCTGTCAGTCGCCCGGGCGGGACCGATGCAGACGGCGTCGTCGGCGAGTTGCACATGGGCCGCTTCCTGGTCGGCCTCACTGTACACCGCCACGGTATGTATGCCCATCTCTCTACAAGCTCGTATGATGCGCAGGGCAATTTCCCCGCGGTTTGCGATGAGAACGCGTTCCATAAGTGGACCTGCCATTAAAGGGGTTCGATTTCGAAAAGATCCTGACCAAACTCAACGGCTTCACCGTTTTCAATCAGTGTTTTGGCGATGCGGCCTTTCACTTCCGCCTTGATTTCATTCATCACTTTCATGGCCTCGATAATGCAAACGGTGCTCTCCGGGGTCACCATATCCCCCACTTTCACAAAGGGCTCCGCCTCAGGCGAGGAAGACCGGTAAAACGATCCCACCATGGGGGATTTAATCGAAGGGTTTTTCACCGCCGGAACGGTTTCCGCGGCGGGAGACACCGGTGCGGCGGGCGACGTCGCGGCGGGAGCGGCTGCGGGCGCCGCCACCATTTGCACTTCATGTGCATGAGATAATTTGGTCGCAAGTCGGAAATCCCCTTCCTGGAGTTCAAACTCCACGATCCCGTTCTCTTTGACCAATTCGACAATTCGTTTTAAATCTTTGTATTCCATATACACGCTCCTGACGATTAAGGCTTTTAACTTGGAATTCCGACCTACTAACCGTTTTCAAGCATTCTGTCGAGGGTAGAACGTCAATCAAGTTCAATGGTGATCTGATAGAAGCGTTTGTCCACATCCATCGGTTTGGGACGTCCGGATGCGCCTTCATCCAACCACTCTGAGGAACTCAGTTCCACCAGGCGCACCTTCAAAGTGGCCGGCACATTACCCGACGGAATATTGCGGTAGGTGAGATTGAACTGATCCTGCATCGCCCCCAGATACCCCGCACCGCTGCTGTCTTTCCCGGCCCCGCTCTGCTGGCCGAAAAAGAAGGCCGGAATGTGCTTCACCGCGTCCAGACGCAACCCGTCCACCCGGATCGCAGGCATAGTATTCGGGGTTGTCGGGATGGCGGACAAACGTAATTCCGGGTATTGTCTGATCTATTCCCGTTTTTGTTCTCGCACTCGGGGGGGATCCCTGTACATACTACAGATAGATTCCCCATTAAACGAGAGTACCTATGACTTCCATGAAGCGCCCATTACATGTTCTGGTTCTGGACGATGATGATAAAATCCTTCGTCTGCTTAAGATTTTTTTGCGTCAACTCGGGTACAGTGTGACCACCGCGCTGAATGGCCGCGAGGGGATCCAAATGATGCTTGAAAACAGCTTTGATCTTATCATCGTGGATATTCAAATGCCCGTGGTTGATGGATTCGAATTTGCGGAGGAGGTTCTGCGGCTCTGGCCCTGGCAAAAAATCATCTTTTGTACCGGACATATCAATTCCCAGGTAAAACGAAAAGCCGCCTCGCTGAATATCACCACCATCCTGGAGAAACCTCTCAGCTTCAACACCCTTGAAACAGCCATTCAGGAGGTCTGTGGATCCTCTGACGCCCTCACCCATGAACACGGGAGCCTGTCCCAGTGCGATATCGGCTGCGAATTAAGTATTCTCCGTTCCTTCACCCACGAAGTGGTCGTCCACAACCATTTTGGGCAAACGATCACTGATTTCGCCAAAATCATTCACCGGATCATTCCCTGTGACGCAGCGGGGGTGTTCGGATTGGACGGGGACTACCGGAAGCTGTCCGTGTATGCCGACGCCCCCCTGGCACCCGCATTACAGGATGAGATCCAGAGCCGGATCCGCTCCCATATGGAGTTTTTCTCCGGTGAAAGTCTTCCGGAAATGCCTCTTTGCGGGATCGAGACCCTCTCTCAAAAAGCCGACGTACTGCAAGCCAACCACCACTGCGTCCTGATGTGTCCGGTAGCCGGTAAACGGGATGCAAAAGGTCTGCTCTTCATCGTGCTCAAAGGACAGCTCGAGACCCCTCGCGTCCAGTTGAATTATCTGGCCGTCTGTGCCCATCATCTCTCAACCCTGTTGGAAAGCATCGAACATTTTCATGAATACACCATCCGGGACCCGCTCACCGGTCTCTTCACCAAAGCCTGGCTCGAGGAACAGATTCATCCCGCCTGGGCATTGGCGCAGGCTCAACAACACCCGATCGGACTGCTCAGCCTGGACTTAAACGAATTCAGGGCTGTCAATGATCAATTCGGGTACGCGACCGGAGATCAGTTGCTGAAAAAGATCGCCGACCTGATCACCCAGAATATATACCCCACTGAAATCGGGGTTCGACGCGGGGGCGACGAATTCTGTGTGCTCATGCCCGCGACCGGCGCGGAGCGGGCAACGTCCCTGGCTGAAACGCTCTCCACAGCGGTGGAGACTCTTCATCCCGTATTCAACGGTGTCACGTTGAATCTGACCGCTTCAGTGGGATTTGCGGTAACCGTCGAAGGCCACGGAATCACCTCCAGCAGCCAATTGATTGAATGCGCGGAACACGCCCGCTTCGTGGCCAAACGCTCAGAGAGTATCCACGTGTCCTCCTGGACCCAGCTCAAGAATTCCGGGCAGGCCAGTTACAATCTCCACCCCGTACTCGTGGTGGATGACGATCCCCAAATCTGCGTGCTCATTAAACGGCTGTTGAACAAAAACATGTACGAGGTGAGCGGGGTCGGTTCTGTCGCGGAGGCCGTCACTCTCCTGGAACAGGGAAACCGCTATGAACTGATGCTCACCGACCTCGCCCTTCCCCATCAGGACGGAACCGAAATGATGCGTCTGGCCGCGGAAATCGACCCCGAAATGGTCCCGGTCGTCATCAGCGGCAATATTTCCAATGATTCTGAACAGCGCCTCCTCCAACAGGGCGCGTTCGACATCATCAAAAAACCCTTTTCACCTGAACAACTTCGCACGGTCGTCGGCAAAGCCATCGAACAACGCACCCGCAGCGTTCGCAAAGAAAAACGTGGCTGAGTTCTACCTGAATCCGTGAAATCCCGCGGTTTCAGGTCTATACCGGATCCCAGTATCGGGTCTCTTTTCCTTCAAAATTCCGCAAGCGGACATAGTCTCCGTCCCGGCCCAGGCTGTAGTCGGGTCCCACTGGAACTTTGCCTCCGCCGCCCGCCGTGTCCACCATGTACGTTGGCACCGCATAGCCGGTGGTATGACCGTGCAGGCTTCGGATGATCTCCTGCCCTTTGGCGATCGATGTTCGAAAATGGGCGCTGCCCTGTATCGGATCACACTGATGCAGATAATACGGTTTGCAGCGCACCTTCAGCAGACCCAGATTGAGTGCTTTCATTACTGCGGGATCATCATTGACCCCCTTTAATAACACCGTTTGTCCTCCCATCGGAATCCCCGCATCCGCCAGGCGGTTGCAGGCGGCCCGCACTTCGAGGGTTAACTCGTCCGGATGGGTGAAATGGATGCTGAAAAACAGCGGATGGACCTTTTTCAGAACCGAAAGCAGATCATCGGTTATCCGATAGGGCAACACCGCCGGAACTTTGGTGCCGATGCGGAGAAACTCCACATGCGGAATGGCGGCCAGGCGGGACAGAATCCAGTCCAGTCGCTGGTCGGACAGAATCAGCGGGTCTCCGCCGCTCAAGAGCACATCCCGGATTTCCGGGTGGGCGCGTATATAATCGAGAGCGTTTTCCCACATGGATTTCTCGGGAAGAAACTCCCCTCCCCCCACCATGCGCGCCCGGGTGCAGTAGCGGCAGTAGGTGGCGCAGAAATCGGTGACCAGAAACAGGACTTTATCCGGATAGGTGTGCACCAGACCCGGAACAGGGCTGTGTGCGTCCTCCCCCAGCGGATCCGCACACTCGTCTCCCGACACCTCGAACTCCTCCATGCGGGGAATCTTGGTCCGCCTCAGGGGCTGATCCGGGTTTTCGGGATCCAGCAGAGCCGCATAATAAGGGGTGATTCCCAGGGGCAACAGACCCTGACGCTTTAGAATCGCGGAAGTTTCGGACTCCGTCAGCTCAAACAGCCGTTGTGCGCCCTCCAGATCCCGAATCCGGTTGCGAAGCTGCCAGCGCCAATCCGTCCAGTCCGAAAGAGAAACCTCCGCGTAGTGCGCCTGTTGAAAACGCAGAACACGGTCGTCAACGATCATTGATTAGGCAGATCAACATTGGCGAGGTCATTGCCGTCGTTAAACTCAGGATCGTCATTATTACCCGTGGCTTTCCCGGCGGACACCACCACCGCCTTTTTGCGGTGTGCATCACTGGATCCAGGAGGATACGTGATTTTTCCGTCCATATTCAGATCCAGAATGATCTGATATTGGGTTTTCCAGGGATCCCGATAGGTGCCGTCCTCGGACGGTATTTCCGTGCTTAAATACACTTTTCTTTTCCGATTCAATCCATAATTATTGTTTTCAGAAAACCCGCCATTCAAAGCCATCAAGACTCTTAGTATATCTTGAGAAAATTTTTCATTCCCGCCTCCAATAGTATTATCAGAGGGAGCATAAGCATCAGACGGGATCGGAAATCGCCCATTGTTATCATTCATATACATCACAATTGCCGATTCGATGGACTGACAAGTCACAGTGGCCTTGCGACGATAAGCGGTTTGCAAGGCTGCGGTAATCGCGGGAAAAAGCAACCCCGCCAGCAACGCAATGATGGCAATGACCACCAACATTTCGATCAGAGTAAACCCTGATCTCCTCTGCCGTCGCCAAGGCTTTGGCTGGCACGCCAACATCTCGATCAGGGTGAATCCGGGTTTGGAGTTGTGTGTTTTCATATTAAAGATTTCCTGTTTATTAAAGTGCGCCGTTGCGGTTGGTAATGTCATCGCCTTCCCCGAACGTGGTATTCACGTCTTTACTTCCGCTGCGGCCATCTGTTCCCCAGGTTCCCAGCAGATACACATGAGGGTTGCTTAAACGATATTCGTAATAATACTCATTTCCCCAGGGATCAATCAGTTTTTCAGGGCTGCCCTCGGTTATGGTGAATACAGTATCAGGATACTTATCTTCATACCACTCCGCGAAACTGCCGGGCCCGGTTCCAATAACAAAAGGAGGTCGAGGGGAGTTTGCGGGCTCGGAAGGAGGATAACTTCCTTTATCCGCCTTGTATTTATCAAATTCCATCATCAAGTCCGACATTTGCGCCTTGGCCTGGGCCTCGGCGGCCCCGCTGGTGACCCCGCCGGAAATTCCGATCACGATGCCCATCAGAATGGCGATGATGGCCATCACCACCAATAATTCGATCAGGGAAAAACCCTGTTTGTGTTTGTGGGAGTCTGTTGTTTGTTGCATAGCGGTCTCCATGGTATCTCTTTCTCTTTTACTATACACCAATACAAGCACAAGGTATAGATTTTTTCATGACCAAACCCGAACCATCTGAAATCAGCGGCCACGTGGAACGTGTGACGTTCCACAGCGAGGATACCGGTTTTGCGGTGTTAAAGGTCGAAGTGAAGGGCGAAAAGGACTTGGTGACAGTGGTCGGAAAAGTGCCCAACGTGAGTGTGGGCGAATTTCTGACGGCCGGGGGAGACTGGGTCATGGATCCAACGCACGGACGTCAGATGCGCGCCTCCAGCATTCGCACCTCCCCCCCGGACAGCCTGGAAGGCATCGAAAAGTTTCTGGGTTCCGGTCTTATTCATGGTATCGGGCCGGTCTATGCCCAAAAGCTGGTGGAGAAGTTCGGCAAGGAGGTACTGGATATTATCGATACCAAATCGGCCCGGCTGGAGGAGGTGGAGGGTATCGGCCCCACCCGACGCGTCCGCATCAAGAATTCCTGGAACGAAGTCAAAACCGTCCGCGAAATCATGACCTTTCTGATGAGTCACGGAGTGAGCACCGCCCGCGCCTTCCGGATCTATAAGACCTACGGGGATCAGGCCATGCAAAAGGTGCAGTCCAACCCGTACTGTCTGGCCCGGGACATCCGGGGAATCGGTTTCAAAACCGCCGACCAGATCGCCACCCACTTCGGTATCGACCCCAACAGTCCCCTCCGCGCCCGGGCGGGCATCGAGCACATGCTCATGGAAATCTCCACCAAGGGACACTGCGCCTGCCCCCGGGATGAACTGGTCATGACCACCGCCGCCTCCCTGAATATTGAAACCGACGCGTTGGAGGCGGCGGTTCTCCACGGTCTGGCTGACAAACGGCTGATCCTGGAAACCCGCCATACTCAGACTCCGCTCATCTATTTATCCCACTTTCACCGCGCGGAGTCGGATCTTTCACTCGATCTCCACCAACTCAATCAGTCCCCCGCCCCCCTGCGGGACGCCGAACCGGAAAAAGTCCTCTCGTGGGTGCAGTCGAAACTGGGATTTGAACTTGCGGATCGACAGCGGGATGCGATCCGTCAGGCCCTGATCAGCAAGGTTCTGGTCATCACCGGCGGCCCCGGCGTGGGTAAAACCACCCTGGTGAATGCTCTGATCAAAATCTATCAGGCCCGCAAACTGAAAGTGCATCTGGCCGCCCCCACCGGCCGCGCGGCCAAACGGCTGCATGAAACCACCGGCTGCTATGCCCGCACCCTGCATCGTTTGCTGATCTATGATCCCGCCACCGGCGGATTCAAACATGACCGAGCCAACCCGCTGAAGGGCGATGTGTTTATCATCGACGAAGCCTCCATGCTGGATCTGGTTCTCGCCAACCAGGTGATCCGCGCCATCCCCAGCGACGCGGTGTTGATTCTGGTCGGTGACGTGGATCAACTGCCCTCGGTGGGCCCCGGATCGGTGCTGCGCGACATCATGCGCAGCGACACCGTGCCGATCTGCCGCCTCACCGAAATTTTCCGTCAGGCCGCAAACAGCCATATTGTCACCAACGCCCACCGTATCAACAAAGGGGAGTTTCCCCACGGCTGCAGTCCCTCAAATCCCGGGGATTTTTACCATATTGAAGCGGAAACCCCCGCCGAAGTCTGGGGCAAAATTCAGGGACTGCTGTCCAAACAACTTCAGTCTCATTTTCATCTGGATCCCCGCCGGGACGTGCAGGTCCTCACCCCCATGCAGCGGGGCGATCTGGGAGCACGGCACTTAAACGAATCCATTCAAAAACTGCTCAATCCGCAGGGAGACGGTGTGGAACGCTTCGGAATCCGCTATCAGGTGGGCGACCGGGTGATGCAGGTGCAGAACAACTACGAAAAAGAAGTCTTCAACGGAGACATGGGACTGATGACAGCCCTCGACCGCGGGGAGCAGCTCTGCTGGGTGGAGATGTCCGGAAAACGGGTGCAATACGGATTCAACGAACTCGATGAACTCAGTCTGAGCTACGCGGTGACCATTCATAAATCACAGGGCTCGGAATATCCCTGCGTGATTCTGCCCCTGCACACCCAGCACTACATGATGCTGCAGCGGAATCTCCTCTACACCGGCGTCACCCGCGGCAAGCAACTGGTCATCCTTATCGGCCCCTCCAAAGCGATCGGCATGGCCCTGCAACAGGCCGACAGCCAACACCGGGTCAGCCTGCTCGCGGAACGGCTCAGGGATTGGTAATCACCCCATTACCCGCCTCGGAGAGGCTGCATCAGTCAGCCCGGAATGTTTTTTATCCAACATTTATCCACGGTCCGCCTCGGAGAGGCGACATCATTGTTCCCATGGCACGCCTCGGAGAGGCGACATCAGTCAGCCCGGGGTCAGGAGCGCGCCAGCGATCC
>JBBDRC010000013.1:0-2085 GCA_040905625.1 Kiritimatiellia bacterium | reverse complement strand
AAATTATCAATTTCCAATACTGCGGGTCGGAATGGCTCCGTCATGCATGTGCTCCTTGATTCTCGATTTTTGCACTACTCTGATTCTTCATTCGGTTTGTAGAACGTGCTCGTTCCTGTTGAAAGCGTATTTCAACGTAAGGATTCTTTAAATTTGGTTAGGTGTTGTTGTCAACGTGTATTTGTTAAAGCGCAGATATAGTGGTTCAACAATGTTATCCCCATGCGGGACAAATATAACGATATATCCTTTCTGTAACCTCGTCAATATGTTTTTTAGTGAAAAGGCATGTTAGGGTATGAATTTCGTGCGGGCTTCTGGCTGTCATCAGCAAAACCGGCCTGGATTGCGGAATTTAATCGTGCCACACTGTGTCGCGGTGTGACACCATATGTGACAGGTTGACTCAAAATGATACAGAGGTTCTTTATCGTAAAAATATTTAATCTATTACGATGTAACTGTTTATGTAGAATAAATTATCTTGGCACGGGTAATGCTAATGATTTAGCAACATAATAAAAACGACAACCCGAACGTAAAAAGGAATTTACATGTCAAACAAAGTACTTGGAATTGATTTAGGAACGACGAACAGTTGTATGGCCATCATGGAAGGTGGCGAACCGGTGGTGATCCCGAATGCGGAGGGCGCACGGACCACACCTTCAGTGGTGGCGTTCACCAAAGACGGCGAGCGGCTGGTGGGGCAGGCGGCCAAACGGCAGTCGGTGACCAATCCGCTGAACACCATTGCCTCGGTGAAACGCTTTATGGGACGCCGCTACGATGAAGTGGCACAGGAACTGAAATACGTTCCCTACAAAGTGAGCAAAGCTTCCAATGGGGACGCGCAGATTGAGGCGAACGGTAAAACCTACAGCCCGCCGGAAATTTCGGCCATGATTCTGCAGAAACTGAAAACGGACGCGGAAGCCTATCTGGGCGAAACAATCACCCAGGCGGTGATTACGGTTCCGGCCTATTTTAATGACAGTCAGCGTCAGGCCACCAAGGATGCGGGCAAAATCGCCGGTCTGGACGTGCTGCGCATCATCAATGAACCCACTGCGGCCTCGCTGGCGTACGGTCTGGACCGGAAAACCGAAGAACACATCGCGGTCTATGACCTCGGGGGCGGCACCTTCGATATTTCCGTGCTGGAAATCGGTGACGGGGTGTTTGAGGTGAAAGCCACCAACGGCGACACCCACCTGGGTGGCGATGATTTGGACCAGGCGGTCATCACCTGGCTGGCGGATACCTTTAAGAAGGAAAACAGTATTGATCTGACCAAGGACCCGATGGCCCTGCAGCGTCTGAAAGAAGAGGCGGAAAAGGCCAAGATCGCCCTGTCCAGCTCCACCAGCTACGACATCAATCTTCCCTTTATCACCGCGGACGCCTCGGGTCCCAAGCACATGAATGTGACCCTCAGCCGTTCCAAACTTGAATCGCTGGTGGATGATCTGATTGAGCGTTCATTGGCTCCGGTCAAAGCCTGCATCAAGGATGCGGACACCACGGTGGCGGATATTCAGGAAGTGGTGCTGGTCGGCGGATCCACCCGCATGCCCAAGGTGCAGGAAAAAGTGAAAGCGCTTTTCGGCAAGGAACCGCACAAAGGGGTCAATCCCGATGAAGTGGTGGCGGTGGGCGCCTCCATTCAGGGCGGGGTGCTCAAGGGCGACGTCAAAGACGTGCTGTTGCTGGACGTGACCCCGCTGACGCTGGGGATTGAAACCATGGGCGGCATCGCCACTCCGCTGATCGAGCGCAACACCACCATTCCGACCAAGAAATCGGAAATCTTTTCGACCGCTGCGGACAACCAGCCCCAGGTGGACATCCACGTGATTCAGGGCGAACGCAAAATGTCGAACGACAACAAGACCATTGGCCGTTTCAGTCTGGACGGGATTCCGCCCGCGCCGCGGGGAACTCCTCAGATCGAAGTGACCTTCGATATTGATGCCAACGGCATCCTGCACGTGAGCGCTAAGGATCTCGGAACCGGCAAAGTACAGAAAATCACCATTCAGGCCTCCAGCGGACTGGACGAGGCGGACATCGACCGCATGGTCA
>JBBDRC010000012.1:0-12785 GCA_040905625.1 Kiritimatiellia bacterium | reverse complement strand
CAAAGCAAGCTTTGCCTCCCCAAAGCGGAAGCAAGCTTCCGCACTCCATACGAATGTACACCCTGAAAGCGGTGCGCTCACCGAAGCATGGGGCAACGCCCTATCATCCCGCGTCCCCACCCCAAACGCAGCCTGTAGGGCTGCCTGACCTCCGGGGGTAACTCATCTGTCTTCGACTCAATCCTCACACCGGTCGTGTTCCCCGGCATTTCGGATATTTGACGGAGCCCCGGAATTCTTCTCCCGGATTTTTACCACGTTTTGCGGTGCGCAGCACCATGGGTTCGGAACAGGATGGGCAAAGTGGTTCTAATGAGGATTCTGCGCTATTTGACGGCGGCTCGATTTGGCACTGAAGCGTTTCCGGTTGCGTGTCCCGAAGCCGCGAACGTTTGAAAAGAAAATGTTGATTTAAGGGGCATTATGGTTATTATAATTCTAATATGAACACCCGATACATCACCGCAGAGGATGGAAGCAAAACCGATGTTGTGCTTCCGGTTGCTGAATACGAATCTCTTATGGAGGATCTGCAGGACCTGGCGGTTGTCGCCGAACGCAGGGACGAACCGACGTATACGCTTGCGGAAGTAAAAGAACGATTGAAGGACGATGGGCTCATATAAGGTAAGATTTGCGCGATCTGCTGAGAAAGATCTTCGACGGATAGACAAACCCCGTATCCCCAGTGTTGTGGAAGCAATCGAGGCGTTGGAAAAAGATCCACGACCTGACGGCTGCAAAAAATTGACAGGATCAGGAGCTTCCTATCGGATTCGCGTGGGTGACTACAGGGTAATTTACACTGTAGAAGACACGATACGTATCGTTGAAATCGGGCGTGTTCGCCACAGAAAAGACGTGTATCGGTGAGCGTTGGGCAGAGTTTGGCCCACAAGGGGCGAGAGTCAACCACCGATATTTTCCATTCTTGGCTGATCGATTCATTTCCGCACCCTGAAAGATCCCGCGTCCATACCCCAAGCGCAGCCTGTCGGGCTGCCTGACCCCTGGGGGTAACCCATCCTTCTTCAACTCAATCCTCACACCGGTCTTGTTCCCCGGCATTTCGGATATTTGACGCAGCCCCGGAATTCTTCTCCCGGATTTTTTCCGCGTTTTGCGGTACGGCGCACCATGGGTTCGGAACAGGTGGGGCAAAGCGGTTCTTGAGAAACGCCCAAGCTTTGCGGCTCCGGCTCGGTTTGGCACTGAAGCGTTTTCGGCTGCACGTCCCGAACAAGCTGCTCAAGGGCGGTTCCATTCACCAAGGTTAAAGGTTTCCCTTTGGCAAAGCTTTCCGCATCATGGGTGAAGGTCCCCGTGGTCACCAAAATTCCGGCGGCTGCGTTTTCCGCCATCACCACGCCATAGAGTTCACGCACTTTGTCCACCCCGACCCGCTGCGTCCGCCATCGTTTGCATTGAACCAGGGTTTTGCCTTTTCGATTCTGTAAAATTAAATCCACCCCGCCGTCCGCGCCGCCGCCGCCGATCTCTTCAATTTGATAGCCCTGCCGCCGATAGGCTTCGCCCACCAGAATTTCGCTATCCACCAAGGTAATTCGATACAGACTAAAAATACATCTTCAAGTGGACTGGTTTTACGTTTTCGGGGCATTTGATTTCCAGGCTTTGTTCAGGGGGAAGTCTTGACCTGCCGCACTCAAATTATTTTACATATCAGAGGCATTTCTGACTTTGGAGAGTGTCGGCTGTTTTTCGGGCATATATCGCGATGCAAGTCTTATGAGATGCGGGGTTGTTCCATGCTGATCACGCTGTTTCCATTTTGATTTTCGATGATTTTAATCGCGGGTGTGTTTGCGAAGGTATGCATAAAACAATGGTGCGTGGTCAGGATCAAATCCTGTAACTCCTGGTCGGCCTCGACATCTTTAAAATTTCGTTCCAACTTGGCACGATCGGCCCAGTTCGTGGGAGGATGCCGTATACGTAACACGCCCCTCACGAAGAATCCCAGCTTTCTTGAACTGTCCCTGTTCGTCCCGCGAGGGCTGCACAGGATCATATGGGCGGCGGTATCCATCCATGATCTGTTTGTAGTTCTTACGGATGTCTTGATCGGTCATATTCAGTTTTTCCATATCAGCATTCATTGAAATTATTCTTTTACTATCATGTTTTTCTGACCACTTTCAAGTGGATTACATTCATTTATGCAACTTTTTGAACTTTTTCTAAAGAGGGTATCCCATCCCAAGTCCGGCCCAAAAATACTCGACCGCCTTTCTTCTTCCCGACCGGTTCCATGAGAATCGGTTTCCCGTTCACGCCTTCCGCTTCAATATGGATGCGCATGGTGGGATCTTCCACCGGGCTCCAATGTCCCCATTGCTTGAAATGGAAGGCGGCTTGCATTTCCTCGGATTGGAGGCGCAGTGTCTCGACCCAGCCGGGCTGCATGGGCCGGGAGTGGGGACCGCTTTCAACGCCGGCGATGATCCAGTCGATGTCATAAGGTTCCTCACTGGCAAGTTCGATCAAATCGAGCTTTTCCAGTAAAGGCTCGCAACTTAGAAAGCGCACGGTGGCTGGAATTTTCAGCAGGTGTTTTAACCGCTGGCGCGCGCAGGCCTGACTCTCCACGGTGGTTCCTATCCACACATTGTGCGGCCATGCATCTCCCCAGGGAGCCATCTTCTGAATGTATTGCGGTCGCTTGGTCAGCAACAGCCAGTCTAAATATGGCGTGGCCTCAATCAGTTTCCACAATCGCTCACGCGATGCGTCCAGATCGCCGCGCTTCTCAAACACATCCGCCATGGAGGCGCAAAACACCCGTTTTCGTTCTCCCTCCTCCGCCGCCACCTTGTTCCAGCGCAGAGGTTGCGCCCAATGGTTATCGGTGAAAAAGCGGCGCGGTGCCTTGTTTCCCCACACATCCGCCCCCACCCGCTTCGCCCAGGTTTCGGCGTAGCAGTGGTCACAGGCCTTGCTCACCTTCACACAACCCCACCAGGGATTGAAGGTGTGATGCGTCCATTCGATTTTGCTGTTTTGTCCCATGGGTGTATTTCACTCGTTTTCAAACGGAAAATCAAGATCCGTCGTGTTTTTCTGTCAGGAGTCTACCGGGGTTCCTGATAAATACAATTGTATATTTTGGGAATGATCTTATTTCCAGTACCAGGGGCGGCGGCGATGGTGGGCCACTGCGAGAATTACGATTTCTTCCGGATCAACCCGGTAGAGCACGGAATAGGGGAATCGCGTGACGAAGTGACGACGAATTTCATCACCGATGACGGGCCATCGTTCAGGGGCCTCTAGAATTTCATCAAAGGCTTTATCGACTGCGTCCAGAAAATCAGAACCCAGCCCTTGAACCTGTTCCTGATAGTAGAAAGCCGCATCCAGCAGTTCCGCTTCCGCTCTATCCAGAAGACGATAGGGTTTCATGCCAGCCGAGAGCGAATATCCTGCATGGCTTCAGCCACAGGACGGGAACGAAGGTCTCCCTTACGGTAGGCCTCATATCTATGTTGGGCTTCGCGAACCCACAAGGCCTCGGTGTCCTCTGGATTTAACTCGTCCAAACTTGCAATCAAACGACTCGCCAGGCGAGCCCGCTCATGGGGCTCGAGTGTCAGCATTTGACTTTCAAAAGCTTCGATTTCCGGTGAAAGGGATGTGCTCATACTTTGATCATGCATGGAAGTTGGTGAAAAATCAAGTGGAGGATTTCAGTTTCAGCTCTGTGAATTGATTTTCCATCATCGGTATGAAGAAATCAGCCCTCGATGTTATTTATTCTTGGCTTATCGAATCATTTCCAATCGCACCCTGAAAGCGGTGCGGTCACCGAAGCATTGGGCAAAGCGCGAATGCCATTAACACCAGGATGTTTAGAAGCTCCGGAGGAGCTAACGTGGTTAGCCCAGGGCAAGCGACGGAGGAGCGCGGCCCTGGGAAAACAGAACAATAAAAATGGGCCCCGGGGTCCGGGCGGTACGGAGACTCACACCGGAACTCTTTGAAAACGCTCGCCCGCACCCCATTCGGGGCGCCTACAAATTACACCTGTCCTCCCGGGGCTGCAGTCGTTCCTCCTTTACCCCGGGCTGACTGCACTGCCCCATCCGGGGGCATTTTTCTCAGAAATTTCATACCAAAAAAGGTTTAAGTTCGTGCCTGTCGGGCTGCCTGACCTCCGGGGGTAACGCATCCTTCTTCGATCGACTGAATCTTCACACCGGTCGTGTTCCCCCGGCATTTCGGATATTTGATGCAGCCCCAGAATTCTTGTCCGGAATTTTTTCCGCGTTTTGCGGTGCGACGTACCATGAGTTCGGAACAGGTGGGGCAAAGCGGTTCTTGAGAAACGCCCACGCTTTGCGGCTCCGGCTCGGTTTGGCACTGAAGCGTTTCCGGCTGAACATTGCGTATAAGTTGCTCAAGTGCGGTTCCATTCACCAAGCTTAAAGGTTTCCCTTTGGCAAAGCTTTCCGCATCCCGGGTGAAGTTCCCCGTGCTCACCAAAATTCCGGCGGCGGCCTGTTCCGCCATCACCACGCCATAGAGTTCACGCATTCACCAACTCTACCGACAAGGATCTTAACATGCTGAACGGGGTGCTGGTTTCGACGCCAAATTGGCTGCACACATCGGGGATCTTGATGGAGGTTTGGGAATATGGGGCGGGTTGTTCGAGAGTCACGATACGTTTTTCATGGATTTGGGCGAAGGCCACCAACCAGCCATCGGCACCTGATGCGAATTTTGCTTTGGCCGGGACGCTATACTGTGGATGCTGTTGCACCCAGCGCATGACGGATTCGAAAACTTTTACCACTTCAGCTCATCTCTCACAAATCGACCCCCAGTTTCCGCGCATATTTCTCAAAGATTCCTCCCTGCAGACCGGTCAGATCGTAGGCCTCTTTGTATCCCATGCGTCCTTCCATCGCGGCGTGCAATACACGGGTCGCGAACAGTTCGCCCACGCGGGTGTTCTGGTTATTGTAAAAGTCTCCCCCGCCCGCGCGTTGCGAAGCACGCTTTTTTTCTTCCCGGGTGTAGGCATCATAGAAATCGAAGAATTGATCACGGGTCCAGTATCCCAGGTCGAGCAATCGCCGCGCCCCCACAACCGGACTGACCTTGAAGCGACGCGCGAGTGTGCTGGTCGGATCCTCATCGTGCCGCAGGTCCCGCCACAAAACCTTCACCTCGTTTCGGGGCACCAGGCATTCCGCCGCCACCTGGTTGCACCATGTCTCGGTTTCCCCGAGCTTCATGGGCGCGGCCGAGGCATCGGTCAACGCGGATTCTCCCAGCCAAATATGGGCCAGTTCGTGGGCGAGCGTGAACATCTGGGCCGATTTGGCATCGGAACCGTTTACAAAAATCAGCGGAGCGTAGGGATCGGAAAGCGCAAAGCCCCGGAACTCCTCCACCTCCAGTTTCCAGTGGGTATTGTTTCCCACCACCCCGTTTACCACGGCCATAACCCCGAGATCCTCAATTGCATGACGGAATTCACCCACCGCCGCCGTCCAGGTTCGAACCTGTGCGGCCCAGCCGTCATTTAATCCCAGCATCCGGCGCAGTTCACGGCCCACCGCCTCGGCATCTTCCTTCACAGAGGCGCTGCCCACAAATTCAAACGGTTCAATCCCCGCCTGCATCTGATCCTCGCGCATCCATGCCTGCCGTCGTTGCATGGCATACACGGTTTCAAGCAAAGCGGGGCTGGGACGGACCACTTTGTTTCCCGAGATGGTTCGGTAATCCGGAATAGGAATTTGTTCCTCGGGGGGCTCAGGCAGAAAGAAATACCCGAAGGGCACATGGGTCTTTTTCGAGAAGTCCTCCAACTGGCGGGCGGAGGGTTCCGCCTCTCCCCGAATCCATTCGGGCCAGCGGGGGAATTTCCGCGTCAGGGTGGATTCATCCAGATCCGCCCGTTGGGCGGCCCACTCAAGTACGGAGATGGATGCGGGAAGGGTTGTCATAAGGTCTTCAGGTCAGATTCAAGTCACAACCCCACCAGGGATTGAAGGTGTGATGCGTCCGTTCGATTTTACTGTTTTGTCCCATGGGTGTATTTCACTCGTTTTCAAACGGAAAATCAAGATCCGTCGTGATTTTCTGTCAGGAGTCTACCGGGTTTCCTGATAAATACAATTGTATGTTTTGGATTTGTCAGGATGGTACGAGCATTTTGGAGCAAAGTGGACGCGAAACGTCTCTGGAGTGCGGAAGCTTGCTTCCGCTTTTCGGGGAAGCGAAGCTTGCTTCGCCGGGTCAACACCCCTGCAAAGCAAGCTTTGCCTCCCCAAAGCGGAAGCAATCCTCCTTCGACCGCATTCGCAGGGCTACGGCGGACAAGGCTTCCGCACTCCATACGAATATACGGAATAGGGGGCACCCACAGAAAACCTACTTGTCGCGTCCATGCTCCGTAATCTCATTTTACTGGAGCGATGAAGACGAAGCGTACGTGGTGGATGTCCCTGAGTTGCCGGGATGCAAGGCACACGGCGACACCCAGTCGCAGGCGCTCAAAAACGCCCAGGATGCCATCAAGCTGTGGGTAGACACCGCCAAAGAGTTCGGAGATCCAATTGCTGAACCGAAAGGTTGTTCCAAAAAATCGCCTTTTTCACCTCGCATTATGGCCAATCGACGTTAAAGTTCAATAATGACCATCACCGAAGTCCGCAACCTGCCACTCCGTGAGAAGTTCCAGATCCTTGAGGCGATCTGGGACGATCTGAGCGCACGAATGGATGAGATGAGTGTTTCTCCCGCAGTTCGAGACCTTCTCGACGAGAGAGTCGAGCGCATACGGACTGGATCGGCTGAGGTGCAGGACTGGGATTCGGTGAAGTTTTCCATCGGCCAGTCATGATTCAGGTTCGAATTTCGAGCGATGCGCTTGATGATCTGGGCGATGGTTTTCAATTTTACGAATTGCAGGAACCAGGTTTGGGCGATTATTTCCTATCCCAATTACGGGCTGACATCGACGGCTTGAAGATTACAGCAGGCATTCATCGAAAGCCTCATCGTCACTTACACAGGCTGCTGAGTCGAAAATTTCCATACGCGATATTTTATGAGTATGAGGATTCATACGCTGTAGTTGTAGCCGTAGTTGATTGCAGGAGAGACCCAGATTGGATTAGTTCGCATCTCGACAGGTAGAGGATCCATCATGTAAACCAATGGGCAGCGTGGACAGCCCACAGAAAACCGACTTTCTGCGTCCACGCTCCGAAATTTCCGAAGAACTGCAGGGCCATAGCCCCGAAACCCGAGTCACCATGACTTATCGGCTTTTTCCTCGAATAGTGATTTGTTGAGGGGATGCAAGATGTTCTGTCTCTTCTGAGAAATCGTCTACAGATTTCCAGATTTCACTACGTTGCAACTCCTCCTTTGCCGCGAAAGGATTTTCAGAGTCTGCGTCCCCGTTGCGCTTCCCTTTCAGTTCCACCGGCCAATCTGCAAATTTCTGTTTGCGGCGGAACGGATACACCCACATAACCAGCTTTGATTGATTCGGCTGTCCCCAGCGTTGATCTCTGGTTAACTCAGCCGGTGATTTGAATTCAATAAAAACGCCTTTGAGCAAAGGCCGACGGGTAATTGTGACTTCCGGAAAACGGCCTTCGATAACTTCAGCTTTACATAACGCATGCAGATTTTTGACCGTTTCTGTACTCAGTGAAGTACCCTGCATCTTTTTCAGCTTCTCCAGCAATACGGGATCCACTTTTTCGGAGAGGTGAACTTCTGCTATCCGGTTCGCAAAGGGACGCAGCCCTTTGCGAAGTTCAGTATGAGTATCCAAAATCTCCGGTAACGAAAGCTGCTCGTTCATGGAAAGTTTTTCGTAACTTTGGGGGAAATGCCCAGGCTGAGCCATCAGCCGGGCGATGTCCGCTTTCCGGGCGGGGGGTACGAGTTCAGCGGAGGGGAGATGCGTGAGTTCTGCTTCCACTTTTCCCTCCAGCCGATCGTAGGCTCTGGCCCTGTACAGACGGGCAGCCGTTTCTCCAAAGAGACGAGTCAATTGATCATGCCTCCGGTCGTATTCGTCCTCTTCCCCTACTGATTTTAAAAATTCATTCGCAAAGCGACTGGTCTGTTCGGGCGCCCGGGTCTGGGTATCCTTGAGCAGGTTTGTCCAGGCGGCGGTCAACCCGGGATTCAGATGCAGCGGAGATTCCTGTGTCCTTCGCAGACGGTGAATGACGGCACTCCGGATATGATTTTATTCAGGCTGATTTCAACGCTCTGACTCCCGGTCATGATGGCATGCAGTTCCTCGTATGCCTGCAGAAATGCATCACGTTCTTTTCTGAGTTCCTCCAGGTCCGGTTTTCGCCTGTGGCTTTGGGGTTGATTTTGGGCATCGCCGATTTTGCGGTCTACCTGTGACAGGGCTGCGGTTTTGAATTTTTCCAGGAAGCCGGATGCCTGTTCTTTGCGCAGCCGAACGTAAGGCTGCAGAGAACCAAAAGCCGAATATGACGTCAGGTCTTTCAGCAACAGGTCCTCCAGGTGGGCAATATCTTTCCTATTTCCATGTTCGACGAGATAGGCCATTACGGCATGGGGATCATAGGGTTGGGAGCGCAGATAATCCCGGCAGAGTTCCGTATCGGACATCTTAAGGTGATTTTTCCGCCATTTCAAGACCGCGCGCTGGTAGGGAGCGTAAGGAAAATCGGAGTGAAGAGCTTTTTCATCACCGAAACGTGGGTTGAGTTTGTACCGCTGGTCCCTAAGCTCTTTCCGTTCCTGTTCATTCAACCAGACGCTCAATTGTAATAGTTCTTCGGCTATTTCGGCCCGGGTGACCGCCCGGGGCAACAGATCTGAGGGATTGATGACATACTTCATGAGTATAGGGTCCAGATAGGACCAACTGGTCAGGCACATAGTGCCGGGGCCGCTCAATCCGAGATTATCCTGCAGGAATATTTTTGTGGGTGAGTAATCCTCCAGCAGGCTGACCAGAAAAGGGACAGCATCCAACCGTCTTGCAAGCAGTGCGGCTACCGGTGCTGCTTCCTTCTCCTCTTTCCCGGAATTCGGCAGCAGCCAGTTTCTATACGGCAGTTGTATTATTTTTTCGCTGTCGAGATACTTCAGAAAATCTCTCTCCACATCATCTGCCCCTGTCAACGGAGATCTCAGGCTTTGGAGTTGTTTTTGTGCCGCCGGACGGTGCAGCCACTCATTCCCAAAAGTTTCTATCAGGGAGGCCAACCCCGCCTGGAAAGCGGATTTGTCTCCGTTTTGAAGCCACTGACGATTCAATTCGATATACCGTGCATCCGCAATTTGACTGATCGCCGCGGATTGAATTTTTTCCGAATCTTTGTCTTCTCTCAAAAGTGTTATCAACTTCTCCGCCGATTTCTGATATCCTGCACCCGAGGCATTGCTGGCGAATAACAGAAAACGGCCTTTGTCATTTGCATCGATGCGTATCCTTCCACTTCCGGAAGCATTGATGTTCCCCTGACTTTGCAAATGATGTATTACCCGGTCAATTTCCTCGGGCACGTTCACCAGCATCCATGAGCATCTTTCCATGCGGTCGTCTGCTGTCTGAGCACTGTCGGGAAGTGATTCGGAGTATGCCTCTCTGATTTCGCAACCATTCACGATGAAACGGGATGGGCCGTCGGGGTTTTCTGATATCAACCAGGCATTTCCAATCAGGGGGAGATCTGAGTATTCCTGGTTGGGCCAGTTCCTCCTCGTGTTGGAGGCGGACAGGGAGACATATTGCGCATGGGCGATTTCCCAGTTGGACAGCTTTTTCAGCTTGTCCGCCCATTCCGACCCTCTACACATGAGAAACGGAGCGTAAAACAGCATGACCCGTATAAAAATAAAACACTGACGAAATCGGGTTGTCATCCATTCAGGATAGTTTTTTTGCAGAAAAAAAGAAACAGGTTTATGTCACAAAATACGGATCGGGGTTATAGGGGTGCAAATTTTTGTGACTTCTTGTGGCAAAAAATAGAACCTCTTCAATGTCAACCTGTTTTCATCGACACACCACCTGTTTCAAAACAAGTACCCGACAATTTCACTGTGACAGAGTACCGGTTTTACTGAAAAATTCAGCGGGTTTTTCCCAGCCACCAGCGGAACAGCGAGGCCACCCGGGAGGTGAGTTTCCCGCGATTGAAAGCGTCGCCGCACTGACGGATCGCCTCGGCGGCGGTGGGATAGGGATGAATGACGTTGGCCAGGCTGCCCAGTTTCATTCCGGACTGCAGGGCCACGGAAATCTCGGAGATCAAATCCCCGGCGGAAAATTTGTAGGGCGTCTCTGGAAGACTCTAATAATCCCGCCGGGTCACCGTCCGGTATCCCAGCCACAACGGGATCCCTCCTGCCACCCCCGACACACACAGGATATACAGGGAGGTGAAAAACGTGATGGAACGCATGGTGTGTCCCGCAAAATCACCCGAAATCAACAGGTGCGATACCACCCCCGGAATCAGCACCACCAGAATCACCGTGAGCAGAGTCAGAATAAGATTCAAGGTCCCTCCGTATCCGCTGAGAATTTGCGCCGGGGTTTTGGGGCCCAGTTCCATAAACATCGACCCCAGCCCCGTGGACATTCCCGCCAGCGAAAAAGCCACGCTGGGCATCAGTAATCGGCTCAGGAACAAACTCAGCGGACTCACATCCAGCATGCGGTTGGACACGCTCGACAGCGCCACTCCCACAATCGCCAGGGTGACCCCCGCCAGGGTGAATTTGATCAGCATCAGTTTTCCCAGGCTGGTCGGAGCCAGTCCAACCATCCACAAGGTGCGGGATTCCAGGCTCATCTGCGGAAACACAAACCGCGCGCTCAATGAACTCATCACCGCCGACAAACTGAACATATTCAGAAACGCGATCAGGTTGCTCCACACCGGATCCAGTTCACTGTAACCCAGCGACCCCAAATTCAAAAAGTAGAGCGCCAACAGGCCGAAAAAAATCAGAAACTGGGTCCACTGCGAAGGGTCCCTTAAAAAAATCAGGCTGTCTTTAATCCCGTAGGCCCGCAGGGCGCCACGCCCCGGAAATCCCGCCTGCAGCATCCGTGCCGAAAACGAGGCCTGTTT
The DNA here is from genome assembly GCA_040905625.1 of Kiritimatiellia bacterium. Lineage (GTDB taxonomy): Bacteria > Verrucomicrobiota > Kiritimatiellia > SS1-B-03-39 > UBA6053 > UBA6053. The sequence goes on along the minus strand of JBBDRC010000012.1, from coordinate 1,662 downwards.
GGCCCAGATATTCGAGCCCACCTGTTGACGCTGCATGGTTTCCGGATAAATCCAGCTCCCCAGCCTCGCCATAAACAGAAACAACACGCCCACCGAGGAGCCCAACAATGCCAAATAGATCATGCCGGTGACCCAGTCGTCGTTGGAAAATGCCAAAATGCCTTTGGCCATCCAGCCATTGGGCATCAGCGGATACGAGGCCAACTGCAGACCGGGAACAAAGTTCACCAGCACCATCATGTCCTCCGTCTGATTCGCCTTCAATTCCCGCATATACTCCGCCGCGGAATAACTCGCGAACGCCAGAGCCAACAGTCCCAGCAACGCCAGGGTCCGCCCCCGGGGAATCCAGCGCACAATCACCAACATCAGCAACACTCCCAGTCCCGAACACAGCATCACAAAAGGCACCGAAAAGAAAAAGGCCCAGAGCAGCATGATCAGTTCCCATTCCCGATACACCCCGAACGCCCCGATAAAGGGAATAATAATGAAGAAAAAGGCCCAACTGCTCATCAGAGTGCTTTTCACCAGACTGTAATAAAACAAATCCCGCATCGGCACCGGCCAGGTCAGCAGCCGCCTCACCTCCGGGGTCTGAAACAGATTCGCGTACCCTGTCACCGCCCCCGAGAGCATCAGCATAAACCCCAGGCCCATAAAAAACAGGGTGAACAGACGGGGCACCAGAAAAAAGGCCGCGCCTCCCAGGCGGTACAGAAAATCAAACCCGGCGTAAAACAACCAGCTCAACCCGGCCAGCCAGCAAATGCTGAAGATAAAGATCACCGCGAGTTTCAGCTTCGGTTGCTCATGCAGATTCCGGACCGCGGTTCGCAGTTCAAACAGATGATTTCGAATCAAAAGAAAACAGGGGCGCATCATTGCTTCCTCAATGCAGGGTCACTTTGAGGAAGAGATCCTCCAGCTTGCCCATTCCAGGCGTGGCCTCGTTCAGTTCGGCCAGGGTTCCACAGGCCACCAGCCTGCCCTGGTCAATAATCCCGATCCGGTCCCCGATCTCCTCCGCGATGGCCAGAATATGCGTGGTCATCAGCACCGTCATCCCCCGCTGCGTGTGTTCCCGCAATAAATCCTTGATCAGGCGGATACTGTGGGGATCCAGCCCGATAAAGGGTTCATCCACCAGCAGCACCTTGGGTTCATGCATCAGGGTGGCCGCGTAAATCACCCGCTGACGCATCCCGTGGGACAAATCGCGGTTCAGGGTGTGCGCCCGGTCCATCATCCCGAAAATCTCCAGCATCCGGGGCGCCTTTTCGCGCACTTCTTCCCTGGGCATCTTATACAGATCCCCCGTGAACAATAGAAATTCCATCGGGGTCAGCCGTTCATACAAAAAGGGCATGTCCGGGATATAGCCCAGTTGACTGCGGGCACGCACCGGTTCCTTCATCGCGTCCACCCCGGCCAGACAAATCGACCCGGCATCCGGTTTCACCAGCCCGGTCATCATTTTGATACTGGTGGTCTTCCCCGCCCCGTTGGGACCCAGAAAGCAAAACAGCTCACCCGAGGGAACCTCCAGACATAAATCATCCACCGCCTGCAGGGTTCCATAGCGTTTCTGTAAGTGTTCGAGTCGTATCATGGGCCCACCGGAAGGTTCATCATGGTTGGAAAGGCGGGGGAGGAAATCAG
>JBBDRC010000011.1:0-12856 GCA_040905625.1 Kiritimatiellia bacterium | reverse complement strand
CTCGCCCCCACGGTGGCCGGCATGGCCACCATCGGACTGGTGTCTCTGCCCGGGATGATGACCGGGGTCATCCTGGCGGGAGCCGATCCAGCCACCGCCATCCGTTATCAGATTGCCATCATGATCGCCATCTTCTCCGGCACCGCCCTCACCGTGTACCTCGCCATCGTATGGACCCAGCCAAAACGCTTCAACCGCTTCGGCACCCTGAAACCCGCGTCTGTATAAACGATCGAAGAGGACGGCCTGTACTTGACACGCTTTCACAAATCACTAAATATTTTTTATGCCTGAAATCGATCCGCACGAAAAGTATGAAACCCACCTCTGGGTGGAAAAATATGGCGATTACCTCTACCGCTTCGCGCTCATGCGTCTCCGGGATCCGCAGGTGGCCGAAGACACCGTACAGGAAACCTTTCTGGCCGCCCTGAAAAATCTGCATCAGTTCGATGGCCGGGTCGATGTCAAATACTGGCTCCGGGGGATTCTGCGGAATAAAACCGTCGATTATGTGCGCAAATCCGTTCGCCGCAAGGAGCTTCAGGATGAACAGGTTCAGGAAGTGGTCGGTCAATTGCTCTTCAAAACCTCGGGTATACCCACCACCCGTCCCAAGGACTGGGCCTTCGATCCGGATGCCGCTTTTGCGCAGGAGGAATTCTGGGCCGCCTTCCAGGCCTGCCTCAAAGGCCTGCCCGATCAAATGCGTACCGCCTTTTTCATGAAAATGGTCGAGGAAAGGGAGACCGAAGAAATTTGTAAGGAATTGGACATTACCGACAATTATCTGTGGGTAACGCTCCACCGGGCCAGAGGTCAGTTGAAAACCTGTCTCGAAACCAAATGGTCCGCCTCCTGAATCCATCATCCACTCCCCACGCCACACACCATGTTTTTCACCTGCAAACAAGTCAGCAATCACCTCTCCAAAGAGGATTACGACAAACTGCCCCCACTGAAAAAATTCAGCTTGAAACTCCACGTGATTCTTTGTCCGATTTGTGGGAAATATAATCGGCAGGTGATGAAATTCCAGGATATGGCCCGTATATTCCGTAAAAAAGAAGAAGAACTATTGGAAAGTGCCGATCCGCAAAGTCCCCACCTGGATGAAGCTGCCCGACTCCGCCTGGAGGCGACTCTGAAACGGGCACAATCCGCCCCGCCGCAACAGGACCTGTAAACCCTGTTCGAATTGTGCCTCATTCCTCTTGACTTTTCGGTATATTCCATAAGAGTGCGTACCCTTTTAACAGGAGTATTCCCCTATGAATTTTGAATATTTAGAAACCGCCAACCAACGCATTAACAACAAACCCCTGCTTATCAACATGGTCTCCCGCCGTGTGAAACAGCTGGCTGATGGAATGCGCCCCATGGTCAAACCGGATCATCCCCACCAGGAAAATCTGGATGTGGCCCTCAAAGAAGTGGCGGAAGGATTGCTCACCGCCGAAATCGTACACAAAACCCCGGAAATGAGTTCCGAAAGCGCGGCTGAAAAACTCCTGAGTTTGTAAGTCCAAGCCAAGACCGTCCACCGGTCGGAATCAAAAACCGGGAAATCAACTCCCGGTTTTTTTTGCACATACTCCTCACTCTCTCCCATCATGAGTAAACCTCCACAAAATGAAGGCGTTCTGGCCACCAACCGGAAAGCCAGACACAACTATCAAATCCTGGACACCCTGGAGGCGGGAATCGTGCTTGGCGGAACTGAAGTAAAGTCCCTCCGGAATCGCGAGATGAGCATTGAGGAAGCTTTTGCCGTGGAAAACAAAGGTGAAATTTTCCTGCACAACCTCCACATTCGCGCCTATTCCCACGGAAATATCCACAACCACGAGCCACAGCGCATTCGCAAACTGCTGTTGCACAAACGGGAAATCCGCAAGATCGGGTCTCAAATCGCCCAACAGGGCCTCACCCTTGTCCCCCTTGACATCCACCTCCGCCGAGGCAAAATCAAAATCCAGCTCGGATTGGCCAAAGGCAAAAACGTCTCCGACAAACGGGAAACCCTCAAAAAGAAAGATTCCGACCGCGATGCCCGCCGCGCCATGGCCGAAGCCAATCGGCGTTGAGGGGATGGCTGAGTTGTTGAGTAGTTGGGTGGGCGAAGCCCGCGTTCTTTGGCCACGTTGCGCAGCTCATGTGGTGGGAGAGCAAGCGACCATCACGCGGTTGGGTGGAGAATTGGAAAACTAAGAAAAGATGGCTTCAAAGGCGCTCAATCACATTGCGCATGGTCCATTGACGATGCTGATGCGTCCCGTCAGCGGACATCTTTTTTTTACTCACTTCCGAATGGATGATGCAGCATCCATCGAAAAGGGCTTCGGCGGCGATTTTATCTTCATCAAAACTCCATTAAAATGTGTCTGGTCCGCAGGAGATTAAAACAAAGTCAGGGCTTATTCAAAAGACCGAACCGAGTCTTTCACCGTTTCTGTAATGGTGAAGATCCGTTGCGTGCGGGTGATCTCGAAGACCAGTCGCACCCGTTTCTGCATTCCGGCCAGTTTCAGGTCCCCCCCCCGTTCACGCACCTGTTTCAAAATCGCGATCAGCACCCCCAGCCCGGCGCTGTCGATCATGGACACCTCCTTCAGATCGATCACCACGTTTTTTGTGGAGGGATTGGCCATAAACCAGTCTTTGAATTTTTGACGAAAGGGGTCGACTTGAACCACATTCAAATCCCCGATCAGTTGAACGATTCCGACGCTGTCTTGTTGTTTAAATTCGATTTGCATAAATATGTTCAGGTTGTGTCACTCTCGTCGTGAATTTCCATTTGTAAACGATCCGCAAGGTTCTTTTCGAGAATGTAGACGGAATGGTTCCGGTTGTCGCGCCGGAAATGACGCTGTCTTTCCGATATTCTGGATATCATGGCCAATCCCCGTCCGTTTTCCGAATAAATCGCCGGATTTCGTTTCTTTTCCTCCCGCCAATGATCCGGATCCCAGGCCGCGCCCGGGTCGCTCAAGACCAGGACGCACCCCGCCGGACTGCGGGTCAGGCGGTAAAAAAGGCGGGTCCGGCCCGGACAACACCCATGTTTCACCACATTGGCGAAGTGTTCCGTCACCAGCAGACGCACCATCATCGCGGATTCATCCTCCCAGCCCTCCTCCAGCAATCGGTTATGTATATCCGTTGCCAACCGGTCCACATCCTCCAATGTAATCCCCACCTCGCCACAGCCGAGTGTTTGCCCGGGGGGGATCCGCTGAATATTCAGTAATGTACAGTCGTCCATCGAGAGGTCGAACCCGGCCCGCCGAATCCCCTCCAGCACACAATCAGGGTCCCCGGCCTCCTCGTGGTTCGCCAGACTTCCGGCGATCACCCGCAGCAGGTCATCTCCACACTCGGTCTGATCCCGGTTTCGGGCCTCGATGAGGCCGTCGGTGTACAAATAGAGGGAAGCGGATTCGGGCAACACCACCTCCACCTCGTCCTCTTTCAGATAAGGCACTCCCATATCAGGAGGCATCATGCCCACCGGCATCCCGCCTTTTTCCTCAATAAAATCAGGGAGCACCCGTCCATCCTCCCCGAACACCAGCGGGGGAGGATGTCCGCAGGAGAGCGTTTCCACTTTTCCACCGGCCGGGTCGATGCGCACCAGAATCATGGTGGCATAGAGTTCGGGATCATACACACACATCCGAAAACGGCGGTGCAGTTCATTGCCGATTTCGTATAGACCCGGATCCTGAAAAGTTGAAATAATTTCATTTATCAGACCCTTGATCAGGGTGGTGATCAGGGCGGATCCCACCCCGTGCCCGGCCACATCCGCCACATACACCAACAGACGGCCGTCCGGAAGCCGATGAAAATCGAACATATCCCCTCCGATGTGCTGACTGGGTTGATACGCCACCCGGAAATCAATCTCCGGAGAAAACACCGGGGTGGGATCAAAAAGACTCGACTGAACCGTTCCCGCCATTTCCAGGTCGTGCGACACCCGGTCTTTCCAATTTTTCAGAGCCTCGGTGTTTTTTTTCAGCAACAGGGCGTTCCGCACTCTCGCCATCAATTCCCGGCTGTGAAAGGGTTTTCGAATGTAATCAAACGCGCCTTTTAAAAAAGCGTGCTCCACATCCTCCACCGTGGATTTTGCCGTGACCATAATCACGGCGGTCTGACTGACTTCCCGGCTGCGGGTTACCCGTTCACAGACCTCGTAGCCGCTGATTCCCGGCATCATCACATCCACCAGGGCCACGTCGGGTCGATGACGCTGAATCAGGTCAAGCGCCTGCTCCCCGCTTTCAGCCAGAAGCACATCCGCACCGCACTCCGTCAACAACTTTTCTAAAAACCGGCGATTGGGACGTTCATCGTCCACCACCAGAATAAGGCCCTGCAGCGCTGGAAAGCGTTCAAGGGGGCGGGTGGTGGTTTCAGATTCGGGCGGTCTCCACTTCAGACGCCACCCCTGCAACGCGGTGAGCAAGAGCCGGCATCTTGACCAATCCGTGGCGATGGCCGCGCGACTGAATTCCTCTCCCAGCACCGAAATTTCCGGAGCCCCCACCGCCCCGCCCATCCCCTGCAGGGTGTGGGCGCATTTCCGGATCTCTTTTTCGTTCTGTTCCTCAATCGATTCGATCAGTCCCTTCACACACTGTTCGATTTCCTGATTGAACAGGTCCACCAGTTCATCATCCAACACATTCAAATCCGTTTCATAGTCTCCGGTTCGATCACCCAAATCCGGAATCAGACCTTCAAACCACTCCCGGGCCAGGGGACGGGGAGGCGGCGGCGGAGTTTCGGTTTTGGTTGGATCGGACATATACGGTTCAGGAAGCGGGGTGGTTCTATCGGAACAGGTTTATAGATGACCTGCCCCTGAGTACTGGTTTTTAGTCTAGACAACCATTGACCCCAAGCGGAAACAGCATTAAAAAAACAAAGGAATGTATCACCAATAGCGTCCTCAATGAGAATTCAAATCCCGCAGTATACCGGTTTTTGCCTGCTCCTGTGCATCGAGGTTGAAAGCCAATTGGGTCAGGGAAGCACATTTTGGTTTGAACTTCCCGCCTGAGCGAAGCCTCAAAACTCAGCTTAACCTGACATTTCAAAATCCTCCAAAAACTCGGAAGCCGGGTCCACGGCGGTGACCAGGAGGTGGTCGCGGGCGCGGGTGCAGGCGACGTAGAGGAGTTGTCGTTCGGTGTTGTAGATTTCCTCCAGGTCCCGGCTGTCGCCGACGGATTCCATGCGGGCCTGGAGGGGGATCACTTCGTCGTCGCAGGCCATCACCGCCACCGACCGGAATTCGAGTCCTTTGGCCAGGTGCATGGTGCCGATCGCGAGATGCTCTTCGGCGCCGTTGGTGAAGGTGTCGGAGAGGAGGAAGGTCATAAAATCATGATTCCGTGAAATCGGGTTCCGGCATGATTCGTTTCAAAAAACGGTCAAACAAAGGCACCGTAAATGCGGTATCGCCATGACTGGGGCTCCAGATCATGCCCTTGGAAATTAACTGGGCACGGGTGGGACCCAGCGATTGCACGGATCGTTTTAGTTTTTCGGCAATATCACCCGAACGGTGGGGACCTTTGCCCAGTTCCGCCATTACCCGCATGTACCGCTTTTCCAGTGGGGTTAGACGGTCAAATCGAACCCTGAAAAAGCTGGCATCCAATGCGGCGGTGGCTAATTGGGTGGCCTCACGGCAATCGTTCAGAGTAATGGGAGAAGACTCCGCGCAATCCCACGCGTGTTTGCCCCATTCCTGGATAAAATAAGGATACCCCTCGGTTTGTTTCACCAGATACGCCAGAGCCGATTCTTCAAAAGACACTTCAAGTTCAAGGGCCGGCCTCACCAGCGCATCGCGGGAATCCGCCGGCGACAAGGGTCCGATTTCCGGGAATTCAAACAAGCGTTCCGCGTAGGATTTCGCTTTGCCCATTCGTCCCGGCAACTGGGGGAGACCCGCCCCCACCACGGTGAGGGGGAGTTGCCGTTGCGCGACCCGATGCAACGCCGAGATAAGCGTGCCCAGTTCCTCCTCCTTCACGTATTGAAGTTCGTCGATAAACATCAGGACCGTGGTCTCGCCCGCCTTGGCGGCCTCCGCGACCGAGACCAGCAGCTCCGACAAATCGGACTCCAAATCCCCATTGTCGGCGAGCCCCGGCTCCGGAGGAAAATCGAGGGCCACTTCCACATCACCGAACCTGGCCTTTACCGCGCCCACAAACCCCGCAAGACCCCGAAGGGACCGTTGAGCCAGCGCTCTGGCCTTTTCTTTCCGGGAGAGCTTCAAAAGTGCCTGACGCAACTGAGGAGCCAGCAAACCGGGCAACGAGCGGTCCTCCGGGGCCTCCATTCTCAGAGTCACATGGCCGTTTGCTTCCGCCTCCAGCCGCATCTGATCCAGCAACACGGTTTTGCCCACGCCGCGCAACCCCACCATCAAAATACTTTTCGCGGAACGCCCCCGACGAATCCGCTCAACCGCGATGCGGACGGATTCCCGAATTTCATCACGTCCCGCCAACTGTGGCGGTGGGGTGCCTGCTCCGGGCGCGTATGGATTGTCGATAGGATTCATGTTGACGGATATATACCAAAGTTATGTGGGTTTACAAGTTTTTTATAAACCATGATAACTTCTATATACCCACACCCGGCCGGTTCTGGAAACCGCCTTCACCAGCCGATAAAATTTCATACCCGGGTTCGAGGGATCCGGCCGTACTTTTCCCCGCATCGTGCTTGAGAATCACGCCGGCTTTTGGCATGAGTCTCCTCATGCCGCCCGCACGCCCCTTTGTTCACCTTCATCTGCATTCCAGTTACTCGCTGCTGGACTCGACGATCAAGGTCAAACAGGCGGTGCAGCGGGCGGTGAAACTGGAGATGCCGGGACTGGCACTGACCGATCACGGGGTGATGCACGGGGCCATCACCTTTTACAACGCCTGTCAGGCCGCCGGCATCAAGCCGATTATCGGCTGCGAGATGTACACCTGCGCCAACCGCAACGAGAAATCCCGCAGCAGCGGAACCATGTCCCATCTGCTGCTGCTGGCCAAGGATGTGGAGGGGTATCACAATCTGGCCCGGCTCAGCGCGATCGCCCATCTGGAGGGTTTTTATTACAAACCCCGGGTGGACATGGAACTTCTGGCCCAATACTCCAAAGGCCTCATTGCCACCTCCTGTTGCGAACGGGGCGAAATTCCTTTCTATATCAAGGATGATCTGCACAACGAGGCCGAACGGGTGGCCGCACAATACCGCGAAATTTTCGGTCCGGAAAACTTCTACCTGGAACTGGAGGATCACGGCAAAGCCTCCGAGAAAAAAACCAACGCCGCCCTTATCGACATGTCCAAAAAACTGGACATTCCCCTGGTGGCGACGAATGATGTGCATTATCTGGACCGGGAACACTCGGAGGCCCACGACGTGCTGCTGAGCCTGCAGTCGCAGGCCAAATTCCGGGATGAAAAGCGCATACGCTTTGAGGGGGATCAGTATTATTTCAAAACGCAGGAGGAGATGTGGAAGCTGTTCGGGCACGCGCCGGAGGCGCTGCACAACACCCTGGAGATCATGGACCGCTGCAATGTGGTGCTGAAACTGAACGAAACGGCGGACCTGCACTTTCCCATCTATCCGCTGCCGGAAAAATTTGACGAAAACAGCTATTTGGAACATCTGGCGGTCGAGGGTATTAAACGGCGCTATGACGGCGCGGACATCACGAATCCGCAATCGGAACTCGAACAAACGCTGGTCGCCCGCTTCGACAAAGAATTTAAAGTGATCCAGAAAACCGGGTACGTGAATTACTTCCTGGTGGTGTGGGATTTCATCAACTGGGCCCGTGAGCAGGGGATCCCGGTCGGTCCCGGACGCGGCTCCGGGGCGGGCAGTCTGGTGGCCTACGCTCTGGGCATCACCGCGATCGACCCCCTGCGTTTCGACCTCATTTTTGAACGCTTTCTGAACCCGGACCGGGTCTCCCCTCCCGACTTCGATATCGATTTCTGCCAGACCCGCCGCCCGGAAGTGATTGAGTACGTGAAAGACTTTTACGGCGCGGAAAACTGCGCCCAGATTATCACCTTCGGCACTCTGGGTGCCAAAACCGTGATTCGGGACATCGGGCGCACCCTGGAAATTCCCCTCGCCTACTGCGACAACCTGGCCAAAATGATCCCCGAGGAGCCGGGCATGACTTTGGCCAAGGCCGAGAAAGAGAATCCGGACTTCAAAAAAGCCCTGCTGGAGCCCCAGGCCCGGGAAATCATGAAATACGCCAAGGTGCTTGAGGGCCTGCACCGGAATCAGGGCACCCACGCGGCCGGGGTGGTGATCGGAGAAAAAACTCTTCACGACATTATACCCCTTTGCCGCGATAAAGACGGATTGCCGGTGGCGCAGTATGAAATGAAGCCGCTGGAAATGACCGGGCTGCTGAAAATGGATTTTCTGGGCCTGAAAACCCTGTCGGTGGTGCGGGAAGCCACCGATAATATCAAGGAATTGCACGGCATCGAGATTGATCCCGAAGATCTGCCTCTGGATGACGAAAAAACCTTCGAACTGCTCAATCGGGGCGATACCGTGGCGGTGTTCCAGGTGGAGTCGCAGGGCATGCGCAACCTGCTGCGTCAGTTTCAGGCGGACTGCATCGAGGATCTTATCGCCTTGATCGCCCTCTACCGTCCGGGTCCGATGGACATGATTCCCGACTATATCAAACGCAAGTCGGGTCAGGTCACCGTGGAATACCCGCATCCCCTGCTCGAACCCGTCCTCAGTGAAACCTACGGGGTGTTTATTTATCAGGAGCAGGTGCAGCGCTCCGCGAATGTGCTGGCCGGATTCACGCTGGCCGAAGGGGACCTGCTGCGCCGGGCCATGGGCAAAAAAGACGCGGCAATCATGGCCGACATGAAACAGAAATTTGTCAACGGCTGTCAGGAGCACAACCAAATCCCCCCCGCCAAAGCCACGGAGATTTTTGATTTAATCGAGAAATTCGCCAGTTACGGGTTTAACAAATCCCACTCGGCCGCCTACGCGTTTATTTCCTATCAGACCGCCTACTTAAAGGCGCATTATCCGGCGGAGTTCATGGCGGCGGTGCTGTCGCTGGAAATGGGGAACGCGGAGAAACTGACCGGATTCATTGCCGAATGCAAGGAAATGGGCATGGAGGTTCTGCCCCCGAACGTGCAGCAGTCCGTCAACCATTTCCGCCCGGAGGACGGCAACATCCGTTTCGGCATGGCGGGGATCAAGGGCGTGGGCGGCGGCGCGGTGGATACCCTGGTCACCGAACGCGAGAAAAACGGTCCATTTGAGGGCTTTATGGATTTCTGCGTGCGGCTGGACTCCCGCGAACTCAACAAACGCTGCCTGGAATCTCTGATCAAGGCGGGAGCGTTTGACTGGACAGGCCTGTCGCGGGCGCGTTTGTTCGAAGGCATCGAGTTCGCCCTGCAGCGGGCGGTGAGTCTTCGGAAAGACCGGGATCAGGGCCAGACCAGCCTGTTCGATCTCATGGACGGCGAACAGAATCAGGGCGAGGTCAACGACGAGGATTTACCGGACGTGGAGCCATGGCCCGCCAGTGAAATGCTCGCATACGAAAAGAATTTACTCGGGTTTTATATTTCCGGACACCCCCTCGAGGAATTTGAATGGGAAATTAAACAGTATTCCACCCATACCTTTGAGGAATTGAAGGAGGTGGAAAGCGGCACGCCGGTCCGGCTGGGGGGCCTGATCACCGAGTGGCGGAAATTCTTCAACAAAAACGGAAACGAGATGGCCACTTTCCGCCTGGAGGGACTCAGCGGCTCCCTGTCCATGGTGATGTTTAAGGAGGCCGCCCAACAGTTCGCCAAATCGCTGCAGGATGAGTTGCCGGTGATGGTCGCGGGCGAATACGGCATGAGAGAAGACAATCCCCAGGTGGTGGTGCAGGAGGTGGTGATCCTGGAACAGACCCCCGCCTGGTATGCGGAAAAAGCCAGTGTTCATTTGACCGAGGCCCAGGTGGGGGAAGACCGATTACGCGAATTAAGGGAGCGGCTGATCTCGTTCAGAGGCACGGTGCCCCTGCACTTCTGCGTGACCTTTCCGGGCGGTGAACGCGTATATCTCAACAGCGACAGTGAATTCAAGGTCCACCCCTCCCATGCCTTCAAGCAGGAGGTCGAACACCTCTTCGGAGAGGATTGCGTGTTCGTCAAAGCCAAATCCGACCCCTATCGATTTCCGCCCCGCAAGCGCCAATTCGGCAGGGAGGCCGGATAACCAAGCCCCCTATGTGGTGATAGGAAGCGATTTTTCTTCCAAACCGCTCGGCGGCTTCAGCCACCGTGCGCTTGTGATCATTCTTTGTGGCTCCAATGCCTCTTCTGGCAGGAACTCCGACGGAAGCCACCGTGCATTTGCTTCCGCTTACAACACGCTGAACCGATAGCAGGTGATCTGGCGGTATTCCTGTCCGGGGCGCAGGATAATATCGTCGATTTCCGGCTGATTGACCCCCTCCGGGTAGCCCTGGCATTCCAGGCATATTGCGGAAAAGTTGGGATAGGTCACCCCGCTCTTTCCCGTTTGGGGCACGTCTTCCAACATTTGTGAGCAGTACAACTGCAATACGGTGGCGGTGGTCCAGGTCTCCATTTTCCGGCCGCTTTCCGGTTCCGTCACTACTGCGACGAGAGCGGGTTCTTCGGCGTTTTCTTTTCGCAGCAGATAATTTTCTCCGTGTTCGCCGTCCTCTTGGGTGAACGATTTGAGGCAGGTCTCCCGGCGGAAATCGTGCGGGGTGCCTTCAACGGAAACGGGCACACCCGTAAGAGTTCCATCCCCTTCTTTGGGAACGATCGTGTCCGCGAAAATCTGCAGACGATGTGTAGTGAGGTCGGGAGTCCCCTCGCCCGCGAGATTGAAATACGAATGATTGGTCAAACTCAGAGGCGTGGGGGCGTCCGTGGCGGCCCGATACTCCAGTTTCAGTTCATTTTCGTCCGTCAGACTGTAGGAAACCTGAATCGACACATTTCCGGGATACCCCTCCTCTCCGTCCGGACTGAGGTAGGACAGCGTGAGCACGTCATCCGAAATTTCAGCCTTCCACAGCTTTTTATCCAGGGCGTGGATACCGCCGTGCAGATGATTCCGTTCGTTATTTTGTACCAATTGACAGTCCTTTCCATCCAGGGTGAATTTTCCATTGGTGATACGACCGGCCACCCGGCCCGTGATCGCTCCGAAATAAGGATGCCCCTTCAAATAATTCTCTAACGAAGCATGACCCAACACCACATCCGCGAACTCTCCCTTGCGGTCGGGCACCCACAGTTCCGTGATGATTCCGCCATACGTGATCACCTTGCAGCGCAGTCCATGGGTGTTGGTGAGGGTGTATTGATCGACCTCGCGGCCGTCGGGAAGGATTCCGTAGTGTTGTTTTCGTATCATAGCAAAATTCCTATAGTTTTAAGTCAGAAAATGGTCAAGCTATTGCCACAACTTATATATCTCATCCGCATGTTCACGGACTGCGGCGCGGCCGGCTTCGATAATTTCCTCCGCGTGGTGGAAATCGAATATATCCATATCCCCCACTTCCGGGGTGAGCACGATGTCGGGTTTATCTATTTTAAGGCGCACTTTTCCCACCTGATTTTCGATGATGTGAATGGTGTCCCCCAGCACATCCACGACTGTGGGGTGCCGATCCGATTTGAACCACTCCCGGATTTTCTCGATCTGTTGGGGTTCATTTTCTTTGTAAGCGCTTTCAAGTTTTCGCAGCCAGTCTCCCAACGGCCCTTTCACTTTGTGGGAACGGGAGACTTCGGGTTTTTCAGCAAGCCTGCCCTGCAGACAGCCGTGGTTCACATCCACGGCCAGAATAATGTCCGCTCCCATATCCCGCACCTGGTCCACCGGAATCGGATTCACCAGTCCCCCATCAATCAAATACATCCCGTCCAACTCCGCCGGACTGAAAATACCGGGAATGGAGATGCTGGCCCGAATCGCCGGTTGTAGTTTTCCTTTTGAAAACACCACCTCCTCCCCGTTTTTCAGATTGGTGGCCAGGCAGCGCAGGGGTTTCTGCAGGGTTTCGAATGTTGCCTCCGGCATCAGTTCCTCAATCAGTTCCGTAATCCGTTTCCCCTCCACCAGCCCGCTGCGCGGCAGACCGAACTCCATAAACCGGAAAATCATGGTTCGCACATCCATACCCAAGGCCATCTCCTTCATATCCTGAAGATGTCCGGTGCAATATCCCGCTCCCACCACACTTCCCATGCTGGTACCGGCCACCACATCCGGATGGATCCCCATCTCCGCCAGTTCCTCGAACACCCCGATATGCGCCAGTCCCCTGGCCCCGCCGCTTCCCAGCGCAATACCGAGTTTCGTATTCACTACCCTTTCACAGCCCCGGCAGCCAGACCTTTCACGAACAGGCGCATGGTGAACAGGAAGATAAGCACCATAGGAATACTGGCAATGGTGAAGCCGGCCATCAGGGCGCCCCAGTCTTTGACGTATTCGCCGTCCATCCGCACCAGGCCCACCGCCAGAGTGAGCATGCTGTCATCGCGCATCACAATCAGCGGCAGAATGTAGTCGTTCCACAGGCCGATGAACTGAAGAATACCCAGGGTGGACAATACCGATCCGGACATGGGCAGCACGATGTGGTACACCTGCTTGAAGGGGCTGGCGCCGTCCACCTCGGCGGCATCAAACAGATCCTGCGGGATTTCCTCAATGAAATTCCGTAAAATGAAGATCTGCACCACTTGTCCACCGGTCACATACACCA
>JBBDRC010000010.1:0-2101 GCA_040905625.1 Kiritimatiellia bacterium | reverse complement strand
TGGGCTTGAGGGGAAATCCCCAACTCCTGAAGGACATTATTGAGGCCATGGAGGTCTTTTTAACCAATCGTTGGACCCCGGAAACAAAATGGGATGTCAACTGGTGGGATTTTGAAATCGGGGTGCCCCGCCACATTTTTAACGCCATGGCTCTTATCTCTCCACACACGCCGGAGCATGTCAAGGAGATGGCCTTTGCCAGTATGGATCGGTTTCAGCTGATCCCCACTAAATTTTATAACAATGCGTTCAATGCTTCCGGGGCAAACCTGGTGTGGAACATTTCAAACCATATTGCGTCGGAGGCCCTGCGGGAAAGCGCGGAGGGCCTGGAACGCTGCAAAGACGCCCTCCCTCAGGTGATGAGATGGGTGGATGAAGATCCCGCCTTGTTGGAAGGGGCGCTGGATGGCACCCGAAAGGGCAAAGGTCCGACCGTGGATGGGTTTTGGAAAGATGGATCCTATATCCAGCATGGCCACCTTCCCTATATAGGGGCCTACGGGTGCCTCCTCATCTCCGACTTGATCCAGTCGGTGGCTGTCCTCAACGATACCCCCTGGGAGGTGACCGATCCTTCCGTGAATAACATCGGGAAATGGGTCGATAAACATTTTCTCACCGTCGGATATGAAGGAGAGCTTTTCCCCCGCACGATCGGAAGAGCCGCGGGATCCAAGGGAATTGAGAATGCAAATGAGTGGCTCATCATTGCCCTGGCGGAAATTTCCACCATTCTCCCCAGGGAGAAAGCCGTTGAAGTGGGTGCCTATTTGAAGCGCTGGTATACCAGGGACGGCGTGGATCCTGATTTTACCAGAGCGTCATTCACGCAGTTTATGAAGCTCTACACTATTTTTGAAAATGACGCCATTGCGCCCGCCGGCCCATTTATAGCCTCCAACACCTTTGGGGCGATCGACATGGCGACGCACCATCGCCCCGACTGGGCCGCAACAGTCGCGATGAGTTCAACCCGCATCCACAGTCATGAGTCGATTTGGGGCGCAAACCTGAAAGGGTGGAATATGGGTGAGGGCGTGCTCTACGTGTACCCGTCAGATCCCATGCGGTATAGAGGAGGTTGGATGGCCCTGGTGGATCCCACGCGTCTTCCGGGTATCACCACGAACACCTGGGAGTTCGAACCCGCAGGGTTTGGCGGCGCAAACCCTAAAATCTGCAAGCCTTCAAACCAGGCTTTTGTTGGCGGGGCCAGTATCAATAATCTGGCCAGCGTTTCCGCTATGACCGTCGGGAGAGACTACTCCTCCCTTCAGGCAAGAAAGGGATGGTTTTTCTTCCCCGACAGCATTGTCTGTCTGGGCAGCGGGATCACGGCAAGCGATGGCAGAGCCACCGAAACGATCATCGAAAACTGCAAGCGGACCGCGGAGACACAAACCCTTACCGCAAACGGAGAAAAGGTCGAATTGAGCGAAAACAAAGCCCTGCTCCCTCCCGTTTCCACTCTGCATCTCACGGGCGAAGAACCCGGTCAATCCATAGGCTGGTGGTTTCCCTCTCCGGCCAAAAACATCACCGTCACCGGTGGAACCCGCTCCGGGGCCTGGAAAGATATCGCGAAAGGCAGCTCCGAAGACATCATGTCCCATCCCTGGCTGACCCTGGTGGCCGAACATGGCATGGATCCCCAAAATGCGTCCTATCAATATGTCATCCTCCCCTCTGTTTCTGAGAGCGAATTGCAGACCTTCGCCAAAAGCGGAAATATTTCGATTCACTCAAACACCGAAAAGATCCAGGCGGTCCGTGACAACAAAAACCAAATTACCGCCATTATCTTTTACGAGCCTGGAGAGATCGCGGGCGTGAAAGCTGATCAGCCCTGCATCGTGATCCTGCAAAACACTCCGTCCAGTTATGACCTGGCGGTGGTGGACCCCACGCACAAACTGAAAGAGATGAAAATCGAGCTCGCCCTCAACACCCATCTGCAACCCGAGAGCAACGAACGGGTTTCCGCGGTTTTTGACAAGACAAAATTTCTCATCACTATTAACAGCGCCAACACCTTTGGTGATGAAACCGTCCTTACGTGGAAAAAATAACCTTAACGCAGCCAACGTATGAAAAAAAA
>JBBDRC010000009.1:0-12955 GCA_040905625.1 Kiritimatiellia bacterium | reverse complement strand
GAACCGATTTTACGATACGTTCTCAGTCAACCCCCCTTTTCGAACGGGCTCTAGCCGGGGTTGATTCGGTTTCCTGTTTTGACAGCATCGGCCAGCGGACAGGGTTGAGGATATCCTCCGGTACATTGGGCAGGTCATTCTGCAGTGCCAACATGAGTTTAGCGGGAAGCGGGCCGGCGGCGGCCATGCGGAGGTTCTCCCGGAGTTGCGTCGCGGTGTCGACACCGACAAGCGCGTGGTGGATCCCCGGAACAGACAGGACGAAACGCAGAGCCAGTTCGGCCAGGCTCATGCCGTATTCACGGGCCAGAGAGGTCAGATGCCGATGGGCCGGCATCACCGCGCGGCAGTAGGACGGAATCTGTGCTTCCGGAACGGCCAGCAGGCCCTGAAGGAAGGCACTGCGT
Organism: Kiritimatiellia bacterium; assembly: GCA_040905625.1. Lineage (GTDB taxonomy): Bacteria > Verrucomicrobiota > Kiritimatiellia > SS1-B-03-39 > UBA6053 > UBA6053. Next base: position 12,548 of record JBBDRC010000009.1, on the reverse strand, counting down.
GCGTAAACGTGGATGCCCCGCTTCCGACTCAGTTCAAGCAGGCCGCTTGTTTCGTGGCGGCGGTCGAGCGCATTGAAGGGAATCTGTATCGCGCGAACGCGGGAATCTTCGGCTGGCGTGCTGTCGGCCCCGGCATCCGTTCCGCAGCTCACCCCGAGTTGATGAACCCAGCCGCGTTCGCAAAAGGTTTCCAGAAAATCCATATAACGTGCGTCTTCTTCACGATGGAACAGAACCAGGGGCAGTTGATCGAGCCCAAGGTGAATACGGGACTGTTTCAGAGATTGTTCAATGGCCGTTTTGTTTTGGCCGTCATCCCCGGTCAGGTGTTTGACTTTCGTTACAAGGGTCACGTGATGCAGGACACCGAGTTCACGGAGAGCTTTTCCGAGGATTTCCTCGCTGTTGCCGTAGGAGGCCGCGGTATCGAAATGGGTGATTCCTCCCTCGATTGCCGTCTGAAGAATTGCGAGGATTTCGGGATATTCGGGGCGGCCACGGGTATTGGTTGCACCATAATTCAAGCCAAATTGCACCGTGCCAAGGGCCAGCCTGGAGCCTGCGTACGTGTTGGATGCGACAGCAGTCATTTGGCTGTGTATCCTCCGTCGACCGGGATGTTGGTGCCCGTGATGTAGACCGAGGCATCAGAAGCGAGGAACACAATGATTCCCATCAGATCGCTGCTGTTTGCCAATCGACCCAGACAGGTGCGTTCGCTGTATTGCTGTACGAATTCTTCGGGGTGGTCTTCGGTCTGAAAGCCGCCCGGATGAATGACGTTGGCGCGGATGCCGCGTGGGCCGTAGTAGGAGGCCAGAAAGCGGGTGTAATTCACCTGGCCGCCCTTGTGGAAGCTGTAGTCGGGATTCCAGCCGTGCATGGAGGTCCCGGCATAGTTGGCCGGCTCCGGTGCCACCAGGCCCATGATGGAACCGATCGTGATGATGGAACCGCCATCGTTCATGATCCCGCCCATGGCACGGGTCAGCATGAAGAGACCGGTCGCATTGATGCGCATGCTTTCCTCGAAGGCCCGCGCGGGGCTGTCGCAGCCGTCCTTGAGCGGACGTGCCACCGCGTTATTGACCAGGATATCCAAAGAGCCCAGTCGGTCACGGAGGGCGAGAATACTTTGCTCGTCGCCCTGGTCGAGCAGGGCGGTTCGCACCTCCAGACCCTCTTCCCGCAAAGGAGCGGCCTCGCGCTCCAGTGCCTCGTTGTTCCGGCTGGCGGACCAGACTGTGGCCCCGGCTTCGGCCAGTGCGCGCACGATCTGGCGTCCATAGAGTCCGGCTCCGCCGGTAACCAGAGCTGTTTTTCCCTCAAGAGAGAAGAGTTTGAATAGGGAGGTCGACGTTGATGCGGTTGTCATGCGCGTTCTTCCCCGGGGTCGCTCTCCGCATAGGGGTGTGCAGGCAAAATGGACTGCTTTTCATATTCCGCCGCCTCCAGCGGGTCGAGGTAGATACGCATCCTGCAGCGGGGTTCCGAGCGTGAAATCATGTCATAAACCGGGTAGAGACCGGCCCCCTCCATCACCGGTTGCACCCAGGCCATGCAGTGGTCGCAGTAGTTCCGGCTGGGGGCGGCATCATTGTCCAGCACCTTGGAAAGGCTGGGGCAGCGATGCATGCGAAGTTCCAAATAGCGGTCTGTTACCTCTACGTCGGCCTCGCACTGCTCCTCGTGAAAAATGTTCTGCCAGTATTCCTGACAGGCCCGCAGGCCGCCCTTGCGGAAACGCTCGCTGAGTTCGTCGCTTTGCAAACGGCCCAACTCCCGCCAGTAGGCGACGAGATGCTCATGCCCGCGCCGCTCCAACGCTTTGAAAATCTCGTTGTAGAATCGAACAAAATGGTCACTGGGAATCATGATTAAGCCTTTGTATGCAGAGAGTGTAGCCTGTTGAATCCGGGTGTTCGGCTGTGATGCGGAAGGAGGTATCTTCGGAAAAGGCCGCGGCGAGCCTATCGGGCATTTCCAGGAAAGCCGTATCCGGATGGATCTTCTTTTCACACAGATACCCGGTGGCCGGACAGGGATTCACGAACAGCCGGATACAGGTTCTGTCACGCTCCTCCCGGCAAACCCCGCCTTCCCGTGTCACGTAGTAGGTCCAGTGCTCGATCAACGGTTCCGGATTTCCGGACTTCAACGCCTCGTAGATGTCGCGGTAGACTTCGTGGGCCATTTGGCGCGCGACCTCTTGAATAAAGTCCATACCATAGTGCTCCCTCAACCAGGCGAGGCTGCCGTTAAGGGTGCGATGGAAGTCCAGATGTAAAGGGCCTGTATCGTGGTATCGCATGAGTTATAGAAGTCGTAGTGGATTTGTGTTGATAAGACTATTTCAGCACAAAAGTGTTGAAGTAAAGAAGCGATTGTATTATAGAATACTGAAGAACATTCTTTGGTCAATCTAAAAGGTGAATCCATGAAGCAGACAATCGATCCGGTACCGTTCATTCAATCAATCAGGCAGTATCCTGATCTGAACCAGGGTGCCTTCCGTGAATAAGCCCAATATCCTGCTGATTACCACCGACCAACAGCGATTTGACACGATTCAGGCACTGGGGAACGGCAGCATCTACACTCCACACCTCAACTGGCTGGTGGACCGCGGGATTACGTTTACCCGGTGTTATGCGGACAGTCCGATCTGTATGCCCGCGCGCGCCACGATCATGACCGGACGCTGCGGGTATTCCACGGGGCTTGTCGGCAACTCGAACGACACGCAGCCCATGGTCGACCATCCCACGCTGCCGGGCCTGCTGACCGCGCACGGCTACCAGACCCGGGCCCAGGGCAAGATGCATTTCTTTCCAATACGTGCCAATTACGGATTTGAACATATGGAACTGCCCATGGATTATTACCGGGAACGGCACCGGAACCCTGAGGGAGGTCTGCCGAAGGAGCACGGAGTGGGGGAAAACGAGGTGGAGCCGGTGATCAGTACGGTGGATGAGGTTCACAGCTTGACCTACTGGACCGTCAGGCGCTCTATTGACTTTCTGGAGACGCGGGACGACACCCGTCCGTTTTTCCTGTGGACAAGTTTTACGAAGCCGCATCCTCCCTGGGATCCCTGTGCGAATTACTGGGCCCTGTACCGGGATATGGCATTTCCGCCCTGCGCACGCGGGGACTGGTCGCAATCACCGGAAGATGTGCCGCCGGGGCTGATGGAGCCCACCTGGAAATTGAACAACATGTATCGGCTCAGCGGGCAGCAGTGTCTGGCCGCACGCCGGGCGTACTGTGCGACGATCACCCAGATCGACTATTCCCTCGGCCTGCTGTTCGCCCGCATGCGCGAGATGAACCTGCTGGAGAACACCTGGATCCTGTTCACCTCCGACCACGGCGATATGCAGGGAGACCATCATATGGGGGCCAAGTCGGTGTTCCTGGAAGGTTCGGCACATGTTCCGATGATTCTTTGCCCACCTCAGGGGTACAAGGATGAACAGAATATGGCGGGTCGCTGCTACGAACACCCCGTCACCCTGGCGGACATTCTTCCCACATTGCTGGGACGCGCGGATATCAGCCCGCCTCCGGGAGTGGACGGAATGGATATGCTGAAGCTGTTTGATCACCCGGAGCCGGACCGGATCCTGTTTGGAAACTCCGCCGATCAGTTCTTCATGGTGGTTGAAGGTGCGTATAAGTATACGTGGTGCCGAGCCGGAGGCACCGAGCAACTCTTCGACCTGCAAGCCGATCCCCGGGAAGAACGGGAGTTGATCCGTGCGGGCGATCATGCGGAAACCGCTGAGCGGCTGCGTTCCCTCCTGATGGCTTTGTTGCGTGAACGCAACCATCCGGCAGTGGAAAACGACCGGCTGCATCCAGGTCCGGCGCCGTCCGGTCCCGGCGATGTGGCCAAGTGGCCGGGCTTTCATTCAACGCTGGTTGAATCCGATGTGTTGCACTGAGCGTCTGCAGTATAAAACACAACTAAAACGATAGGAGAAACATGAAACTTGGCGTGATCGGATACGGCTTGCGGGCCCGGACGTTTATTGAAAATAATCTGTTGAAACCGGAGCCCGGTCTCCGCATCGAGGCGCTGGCGGATCCGCGCGCCGGTGAATATGCCGGGGAGTTCCGGCGTCTGAAACAGGATCCGGCCTGCTACCATGATGTCGATGCCATGCTGGCGGCCGGGCACGATTTTGACGGGTTGTTGATTGGCACCCGCTGTGATCTGCACACGCCGTTGGCTGTGAAGGTACTGCCCCTCAAGATCCCGTTGTTCCTGGAAAAACCGGTGTCCATCAACGAGGCGCAGCTAACTGAACTGGAGGCGGCGGCGGGTGCCCATCCCTCAGCAGCCGTCACCGTGTCCTTTCCCCTGCGGCTCAGTCCTTTTGTGCAAAGGGCCCGGGATATTGTGCAGGCGGGTGAGCTGGGGACTCTCATCCAGGTCCAGTCGCTCAACAATGTGCCCTACGGAGCGGTATATTCTCAAAGCTGGTATCGCGACACATCGATTACCGGTGGAATGTTTCTCCAGAAGGCCACGCACGATTTCGATTACATCAGTCATATTCTGGGGGAGCACCCGGTTCGCCTGGTGGCCCGTTCGGTGCGCGGCCGCTACTATGGCGGCACCAAAACGGCCGGACTCCAATGCCGGGATTGCCGCGAGTGGCGCACCTGCCCGGAAAGTCCGTATTGGAAGGTTTTCAAACTCAATGAGGATGCCGGAATTATGGACAAAGACAGCGCCTGCGCATTTGGTGAGGATCTCCATGGGGGTCCTGTACCCGGTAACGAAGACGCCTCTTCAGTGATTTTCGAAACGGCGAGTGGAATCCAGGGACTCTACGCGCAGAATTTTGTCGCCCGCCGGGATGCCGCGGAGAGGGGCTGTCGCATCATTGGCAGTAAGGGCACGGTTCGTTTTGACTGGTATCGTGGAGTGTTTGAGCATATCCGCCACCACGGGAACCGAACGGAAGTCTGGAATCACCCGCGCGATGCGCACGGGGGCGGGGACATAGAACTCGGGGCCGATTTTCTGTCATCAATGCGGGGGCAGCCCACAAACCGCAGTCCTCTGCAGGCAGGCATCACCAGCGCCCGCGTGTGCCTGGCCTGTGTTCGGTCCTCCAGGCAGGATCCGTTCGTGGCAACGAACCTCCATTCTCAAAGTGAACGATGAAAACACGTATGTTACCGATGATGCTCTCGATTTTTTTTGGGTTCTTCCCGGGAAACGCGCAAGAGTTTAAAAGCTGGAGCAGTCAAAACGGCTCCAGCGTCGAAGCCAAATATGTGGGCCTGAAACGGGAGCGGCTTTATCTGGAAAGCAAAGAGGGAGAGCGAATGAATCTTCCTGTAGGGGCCCTGGCGGAAGCAGACCGTGAATATGCGGTCGCTCAGGCGGTCAAGGCGGGGCATTTAGCCGCGCCCCGCACCTGGACCAGTCAAAGCGGGACCACAGTGGTTGCCAGTTACAGTCACGTTGAAAATAATCAACTCACCTTATTAAAAGGCGATGGGACCTCCTTGACGCTTCCCCTCTCGGTTCTGGATGAAGCGGACCGGAATGAGGTGGTGAAATTGGCGATTGCGGCTGGTGAAATGCCGGACAGTGGAACCGGCGCCATTCAGGAATCGGTTCTTCCTGATCAGTTGGCGACCTTTGCGGATGGCAAATGGAAAGGACTCTATGCCGTTTATCAAAGTCCGTACTTCCGGGTTCGGGTTGAGCCAGATTCCACTGTATTTATTGATATGTTAGTAGACGGTGAGCAGGTGGGAACTTCGCTGCGTAACGCGTTTGGTGCATCCTACCGTGACGAATCCAAACCGACAACAGAGTGGAGTACCCGCAGGAAACTCCTTCGGGTTGAGGGAAACCCAAAACCTGCAGTTTATCAAGGCGAAACCAAACTCATCCTGAAAGGTTTTTTTGAGGATGAGGTTGCATACAGCCTGACCTTATTTATGAAACCGAACGAACTTCGTTTGTCCTTTGAGGTTAATGATCCGCCCAAAGTGGAATATAAAACCCATAGCGGGTTCAGTATGGTCTTTCCTGAAAGTTATAAGCCAGAATTGGGAGTCAAATTTGAAGAAACGCAAGCGATTCTGAAAAACTGGTCCTTAAAAATATACAGACCTGATGTTCCTTCGAAAACGATTGCCTATTGGGAATCAATTGAGCCAGGGAAAGCGGTCGAAAAACTGGAATTAATTGGACCCTGGGGAAACCGAAAGCTCACAGTGGAGGCGCCTCCGGTGGAAATTAATAAAAAACCCATTTATAAAATCACGGGTATTTATCCCGGAAAGCCGGTGTACTCCGGATTTAATATTCAGTCTGCATATTCTGGAGATGAGGTTGAATCTGAATATATTTTAAAATTTGAATGAATCTGTATATCAGGATGTTGAAAAATGACAGATATCCTGTTTATAGGCGGGAGCCCGTCGATTGAAGAGTTCTGCGCCAACAGGCAGCCGCGCGTTCCCGTGGGGCATTTGTTTCCAAATACTGTTCATCGACTGCTTTTAAGGCATTCCCAGTACTCGTGAGGTCGAGTGGTACTGACAGGTCAGCCTGTCGTTGTGTGCATCACAGTGAAATGCACACGGAAAAAAAAGACCTTTGCAGTTGTGGATTAGGTTGTGGGAAAGTGATGGCAAACGGGTTCGGTGTTTATGTTTTGAATTCGCTGTTCCGTCCGCTTCCAAATCGCATGGGTCCATGCCGCATAATCCACCTCGATGCTCTCGGAGTCCTCCCCTTTTGCCGCGAAGTTGTACACCCGGATCTTTTTTCCATAGCCATCTGCGATAGATTTTTTCCATGCGGGGTGAATGTAGCCCAGTATGATATCGGGTGGATTCTTTTCGAGCTGTCGCATCAGTTTTTCCGCCTGTAAATCGTGTTCGGTGTCACAGGAAATCCGGTCATGGGTTGCACCGGGAACGATACGGCGAAGCAGGGTTCTGAATTGTTGGTAGCGATGTTCCGTCTGCGGATCGGTATAAACGCTGTCCACATAGAGGATGCGCTTGGCGGAGATCTCTTTGGCCTGACGAACAATCTTTTCAAATGCAGGAGACGCATCTAAGTGAAAGGTGTCGGTAGGTGGCGATTCATTGTACGCGTCCAGTTCTGCGACTACTGCATCCACAGCGAAGTCTGACACTTGCGGTCCGCCGGTCAGTCCGGTGAGGAAGAGGGCGTCCAGATCTTTCCAGCTTTCCTGAATCATGGTATCGGCTGAAAAGCTTCCATAGATAAATTCATGCCCCTCCGCGAGCAGGGCGGATTCCAAATGCCGGAGCAGGTTGCCATAAAAGGGGTTGTTCAATATACTGCCGCCCACCACATCCCGATTGTAATAGAATCCCACCTGATACGATCCGGTTTCCCATACGGGATGCAGGATGTAGGAACCGACGCCTACCTTCCGCTCGATAATGCCATCAGCTTCAAGGTCTTTTAATGTTTTGAGCACCGTCGCCAAAGAAAATCCGCTGGATGCAACCAGTTCGGTCTGCCCGGCAATTTTAGCCCCCTTTTTCAGACGTTGAAGCTTCCATTGACGCAGAAGGTTTTCGCGGAGTTGCTGATGTCGCGGCAGGCGGGATGCGTTCATTCTATTTCATCCAGGGGATAGATGGGGCGGTTTACATGCTGATAAGGCAGGGTGGAAAGATTGCCGGCGCATAACCCGCGTGAGGCCACATGAAAGGAGGCCCGGGCGATGGGGTCGTATGCACTTCGATGGGCAACGGCGGCTTTGATGATGATATACCCCGCCTCTTCAGGCTGGATGCCCTGTGAGCGTAACTGTCCTAAATCCATAGGAGGCGTTTTTTTACTGGTTAAGAGGATCGTGGCCGTTTCCGATACGAACACGGCACAGGGTCCCATACGAATATGAGTGCCGGCGATGGAGGCTAAATGTGAGTGTGGATTTTCGAGTTCGAAATCTCCATCACTTAAATGAATGACGGTTCCTTCCAGACTCAGGGGCTCCCCGTGAAACCGATCGGTTTTGGCTCCGATTTCTGTCCGCAGGGTTTGATTCAGTCCGGCGGCCCGGCATAAGGATACGGCATCCGGATCATTGATGATTGCAACCAGATTGGGCAGTCTGTGCCGGAGGGCCGCATCTAAAACATCGGTGGCGTCCCCGGGACATCCCCCGCCGATGTTATCCGCGGGCTCCACCAGCAGTACCGGCCCTGAACCTGTGCAGGGAAGCTGTTGAAACACCTCCTCGATTGACGGTTCGACCGGAACGCCGTATTCCTTGTATTTGCGTGCGATTTCAACCAGAACGTTCAGGTGCGCATCCGCTTCATTCTTTGTGCCGGTATGTATGCAGTTCACCACACACCCGCTCCCGGGCGTATCTGCATAAGAGAATCCGGCAAACACGTTGATGCCCAGGATATCCGGATCTGATTGTTCAATCTCCCGGGCTTTTTGCAGCAGGGCGCTCATGGGTAAATCGGCGCTGCCGGTTCCAACAGGATTCAACAGCAGCCGGCTGTGCATCATGCGGGTATTCGGAGTCAGGTTTTCAGAAATGACCTTATTCAGAAGGTGCGCCGCTCTTTCCGCGGCTTCTTTGGCGTCTGAATGCGGGTTTTCCCGATAGGCCAGCATGCAGGTGGACTGTTTCGCCATTTTTTGGCTGAACGTGGCATGCAGATCAAGTATTCCCCCGATGGGGATCTGTTTCTTGTTTGCGGGGAGTGTGTTCCGCGTCCGTTCGAGGATGTCGCCTTCCACGTCCAGACGATCCGTGCTGATCATGGCCCCATGCAGTACCAAATAAATGCCATCCAGTGAGGAGGCCACACGCGTGAGGTCGCGGAGGTAGGAGGAAAGAAAGCGGGTGATCACCTCCTCGTCAACCGGGCCGGAAGGCATGGCGGTCATCATGATGGAGGGAATGATGTGCCAGTTGTTTTCCTTCCCCACGGACAGGACCCCGTCCATGGGGGATTGGCTGCCTTGATATCGGGAAATCAGCGCGTCACCTTCATGCAGGCTGAAATCATCCAGCACGGTTGCCTGCTGCAGAAAGCTGTGGGTCTCGTGAAAGATGCCGGCAATGAGAATGTTTGGGGAAGGTTTCATTTCAGGATGCAAATACCTGCTTTCCGCCCACCCAGGCGGCGGTGACGGTTAACTGTTCAGGGTCCAGTAAAAGGATGTCCGCCTGTTTCCCGATTTCCAAACTGCCCAGATCCTGGTCACGTCCCGCCAGCCGGGCCGGATTCAGGCTGGTGGCATGGCTGGCCTGTGAAAGCGAAATCCCTGTGAATTTGATGAGATTCCGCAAGGCACGGTCTGAGGTCAGGGAGGAACCGGCCAAATGTCCATCCGCAGTCCGGGACGCGCCATCGGCGCGCACCTCAATCCACTCACCCGGATAGAGTTCAGATCGGCCACTGGGTTTTCCGCTTCCTTTCATCGAATCGGTTTCCAGCACCAGCCGGTCGACAGGAAGTTGTGTCAACAATCGGATGTGGAGGGGATTGACATGAATACCGTCACAAATCACCCCACAGGCCAGTCCGGGCTGGGACAGGATCGCATCGCACAGACTCACCGGGGAGAGACCGGGCCCGGGCGCGGCGGGCAGGGGCGCGGGGACGTTGAAGAGATGAGTCGCGCACTGAATCCCCATGTCCGGCCATTTCGCCACATCGCCTGCCAGCGCTCTGCTGTGTCCGACATGCAGTCCGACCCCTTCAGCCGAGAGGATGCGGCAAAAGGCATCCGCTCCTTCGAGTTCCGGCGCCAGGGTCAAAAATGCCAGCGTGCCGTTACAGGCTTCGAGAAGTTCGTAGGCCAGTTTTTCGCTGGGCAGGATCAGGTTTTTTAGCGAATGTGCTCCGGCCTGAGCCAGACAGGGGCCCTCGCTGTGCAGTCCCAGCACGCGAGCGCCCGGACTCTCGATGGACCGGCTGAGTTGGCGTAACAGTTCGAGGTGGGTCTGTTTTTCCTGGGAGATGATGGAGGGGGCGAAAGCGGTAACCCCGTGTGCGGGAAGCGCGAGGCTGTTTTCCCGAATGGCATCCGGGTTTGCATCTCCATAGTGATGGTTTCCATACCCATGGGTAAGGACATCAATCATGCCGGGGTATGCGAAGCATCCCCGCCCATCAATCCTCTCCACTTCGGACGCCTCCAGGTCCATCGGTGATGAAACACGCCCGGCCGGATTGATCCACAGATCCTGCTTAAGGATGCGGTCCGGGAAAACCACGGAACTGTTTTGTATGACTTTCGCTTGCATTTAACTCTTGTATTTCAATAAGGTTATACTAATAACCATATAACTGTCCAGCCTAAGATAAGGTAAAATAAAACTGAATGTATGAAACTGCTTGAAGGAAAACGTATTGCGATAACCGGGGGAACCGAAGGCATCGGGCTTTCTCTGGTGGAGTCACTGCTTCAACAGGGTGCCTCCATCGCCGCCTGTGGTCTGCAGGACCCTGATCCGGAGGTCCTGGATGCCTTTTCGGCCACTTCAGATCTGCATTTCTTCAAGGCCGATTTATCTCAGCCCGATCAGGCCATCTCCTTTGTTCAGGATGCTTTTTCCGCCCTGGGCGGTTTGGACCATCTGATCAACAATGCGGGCACGTTTCAGGATATTGACTTTCTCGATATCGCTCCCTCGCATTTCCATAAGACCTTTGATTTGAACGTCGCCGGCTATTTCTTTTGTGCACAGGAGTTTGTCCGTTTGGTGGGACCGCGCCATCAGGACGCATCCATTCTTTGTATGGGATCGACGAATTCCATCCAGGCCGAAGAGGGAGGGGTACTATATGATGCCTCCAAAGGGGCGATCCTCATGCTGGTGAGGTCGATGGCCGTGGAGCTGGCCAAACGGGGCATCCGGGTGAACGGGATCGGCCCGGGCATTATTGAAACCTCCTTAACCGCCCCCGGGTTGGCACCGGATGGAGTCCGGGAGTTTATTGAGCACCAGACTCCTCAAGGCCGGGTGGGGCGCCCCCGGGATATCTGCGGCACCGCCGTTTATTTATGTTCATCGATGGCCGAGTATGTCACGGGACAGATGATTTATGTGGATGGCGGAATTGTGGCCCAGCAAATGAAACGAACCCCCTGTCCTCAACAAAAGAAAATAAAGGAAACGCATGTTTAAGGTAATCGATAAAGGTGCGAAATCGCATCTCCCCTTCAGCCCGGCCATTGAAGTCGGCGGTTTTGTTTATGTGTCCGGTCAGGCGTCGGTAGACGCGGAGACCGGGGCCATTATTGAAGACAGTTTCGAGGGGGAAATGAAACGCTCCTTTGACAACCTGCGGGCGATTCTGAAAGCCGCGGACTGTGATTTCAGTCAGGTCATCAATATTCGGGCCTATGTGAATCATCAGGCGGATCTGGCGGCCTATAACGATTTGTATAAGCAGATTTTTTCTGCTCCGTTTCCCACGCGAACCACCACCATCGGGGGGTTGGGAACCGTACTCAAATTTGAGGTCGACTGCGTGGCCTTCAAAGGATGATATGCTTCAGCTTCAGGACATAGCGTCAGAGTGGATTGATGCCCGTACCAAGGGCATTCCCGGAACCGTTTCTCCTTTCCGACTGGGGGATATCGCAAAGCAGCAGTGGAATGTTCTGAATCAGGATCTTCCCCTGCCGCTGCTGGTGCTGAAAGAGACGCCCCTTGAGGAAAATCTGAAAACGCTTCAGAGCTACTGCGCAGCAAAGGGAGTGGATCTCGCTCCGCACGGGAAAACCACCATGTGTCCGCAGCTTTTTCAAAAACAGTTGGCGCATGGGGCCTGGGGGATGACGGTCGCGACCGTGAATCAAATGCAGGTGTACCGCTCCGTGGGGATTCAGCGCATCCTTCTGGCCAATCAGCTTGTAGGCCGTCAGGCGGTGGAAACCGTGATTCAACACTTGAATGATGACCCCGAATTTGAATTCTTCAGCCTCGTGGATTCCTGCGCGTTGACAGAACATCTTGTGCGGGAACTGGACCGGGGGGGATTGAAAAAACCGCTGCAGGTGTTGCTGGAGATCGGACAGGAGGGGGGACGCTGTGGATGCCGCTCTCTGGAGGAGGCCCGGCAGATTTGTCAGGCCCTGGGGGCCCGACCGGATCTGTTCTCTTTGGTTGGATTTGAGCTGTATGAAGGGATCATGCCCACGGCGGCAAAAGCACAGCAGTTTTTAGATGAAGCCGTGAGTTGGATTCAGGACCTGGCGGATGAAATTTCACCCGCCTGTCCGGAGGTCCTCCTCACTGCGGGTGGATCTCATTACTTTGATCTCGTGGTTCAGTCTTTTCAGTCCCTGGAGTTAGCAAGACCCCGCCGCATCGTGTTGCGCAGTGGATGTTATCTCACCCATGATCATGGCGCGTATGAGCAGGCTCAGCGGGAGGGGGAAGAGCGGGGAAACTGGCCTTCAGAACTTAAACCCGCATTGGAACTCTGGTCTTATGTGCAATCCCGACCGGAAGACACCCTGGCGATCCTGACCATGGGAAAACGGGACT
>JBBDRC010000008.1:0-13069 GCA_040905625.1 Kiritimatiellia bacterium | reverse complement strand
AACCATCACAAACGCTTCGGATTCAACTACGACCCCTCCCACCTGGGCTATCAGGGGGTCGACTACGTCAAATTCATCCGCCTGTTCGCCGACCGCATTTACCATGTGCACATGAAAGACGCCTGGTGGCACCGGGGCGACGGCACCGCCGGGGTGTTCGGCGGACATACCGACTTCGGCGATCCCGCCCGCTACTGGGATTTCCGCTCCATGGGACGCGGGGACATCGACTTCGAGAACATCATCGTCGCCCTCAACGACATCGGCTACGCCGGCCCCCTCTCGGTTGAGTGGGAGGATTCCCGCATGGACCGGGTGCACGGCGGCGCCGAAGCCGCCGATTTCGTGCGTCAGGTGGATTTCCCGCCAAACCAGGCCGCCTTCGACGCCGCCTTCGAACGGAAATAAAGGAGCGCCAATCTCCGTATTGGCGGGGCGAAGGGGGTATTCAACAAATCATCCCGGTCAAGGTGTTCGGCGGCAATGGAGATCACCCAAATCTGATTGGAATCCTGACGGTGCTGACACTGGGCGGCCTCTCTCTCCTGTTCCCCTGACCAAAATATAAGTGCCAGGGTTGCGGAAATACATGGAAATAAGTTTGGGTGTCAAATTGATTCATGTCAGAATTATTTCCAAAATATCATTCTGCCCTAAATCATTCTGTCATTTGGATTTTCGGTCAAAACTCACCCAAAATATCGTCTAAATTGCGTTCTGAGCTTCAGCCATGGGAAATGGCACCAGAGGGACTGGTGCAGCCTGTCAGGGTTGTGTCACATATCCATCAGGATTACATCACTCTTTTGTTTCTGAACAGAAATAATCCTTTCCTTTTTTTCAGATCCACATTTACAAAAGGGCTTGGCTTTTTCTCAATATTTAATTCTGATCGGATTAACACGGACACTGTATTTAGATCAAAAACAACATCATCTGCATTCGTTTTTGATAAAAAAATAAACAAAACAGCCAAAAACCAATTGTTGTGTGCATATTTCATAATTTTTCAGCGGACGTTATTATTTTTCCCAATTAAACAAATTCTGCATTTTGAACTGCCTCGTCCCATTCATAAATGGGATTATCGCAGAACAAATTCATGCTAATACAGTATAACATGAATACTATAATTTTATATTTCATATTTTTCATCCTGAAACGGAACCTTCAACCCCTCGGATTCAGTGAGGCTGCGTTGGCGTGAGTCAAACGTGAGAATGGTATCCGTGTTCAAATCGGCGAAAGGCTTCATCCTTGTTGTGCTTCCAACTCAAAGGCTTCAATCTCGTTCAAATCATCCTGAGTCAATGTCTTGGCATCTCTAAGTTGTTTTACCAAGATTCTACTTTGGGATTGTTCCCCCGCCGTTGGCTTGCTACGGGTACCTTTTACAGAAATTCGCCACCATGAAACCACTTCTCTTACAGGGTCATCCCGCCTTTTCCGATTTTCGCCATTCCGCTTTGCTGGGCATCCTCCAATCCGCGCTCCCCGAGCTTACATTAAAGTCGCTCGATGCGGTGAGGGTGTACCTCCTTGAAACCGGGCAGCCGCTGTCCGGGGAAGCCACGGAACACACTTATGCCCTGCTGGAGGCGGTGCAGACGTTTGACCGGAAAGACGGCTTTTTTGTCACTCCCCGTAAAGGCACCATTTCCCCCTGGTCCTCCAAGGCCACCGACATCTTCTCTCATTGCGGGCTGGAAGAGGTACTGCGGGTGGAACACGGGATTCACTTCAGAATCACTGCAAACGACGGCAAAGTTCTGTCCATGGCGGACCTCGGCCTGGCTCTGCTTTCCCTTCACGACCGCATGACCGAAGCGGTCTATGAGGACCTTGACGATTTTTTCGCTCATTTCGAGCCCTCCCCGCTCCGCACCGTCTCTCTGATGGCGGAGGGGCCGGAGGCCTTCCACAAAGCCAACATCGAATGGGGCCTGGCCATGAGCCCGGACGAAATCGATTACCTGGTGGCCGCTTATCAGAAAATGGAACGTGATCCCACCGATGCGGAACTGGTGATGTTCTCCCAGGTGAATTCCGAACACTGTCGGCACAAAATTTTCAACGCCGACTGGGTCGTGGACGGCAAGAAAAGCAAGTATTCCCTGTTTCAGATGATCCGCAACACCCACAAGCTGCATCCGGAGGGCACCCTGGTGGCGTATTCGGACAACTCCGGGGTACTGGAGGGCTTTCCGGGCGATTGGTGGGAAGTGAATCAACAGGGGGCCCTCAAGTCCTACCGTAAAACCCCCGCCACCCTTGATATTCTCTGCAAGGTGGAAACCCACAATCACCCCACCGCCATTTCCCCCTTCCCCGGCGCCGCCACCGGGGTGGGCGGCGAAATCCGCGACGAGGGTGCCACCGGTATCGGCGGACGTCCTAAAGCCGGCCTTTCCGCTTTCATGGTCTCCAATCTGGGAATCCCCGGCTATCCCCTGCCCTGGGAACAACCCATCGCCGATCATCCCTCCCGCATGGCCACGCCCCTCGACATCATGATCGAAGGTCCCATCGGCGGGGCCGGTTTTGGCAATGAGTTCGGACGTCCCCAACTCTGCGGACTCTTCCGCACCCTGCAACTGGAGCACAATCAACGTCATCGCGGCTACCACAAACCCATCATGGCCGCGGGCGGCTTGGGAAATCTCAAACGGGAGCACGTCGCCAAGCACGATATTCCGCCCGCCGCCCTGATCATCCAACTCGGGGGTCCCGCCATGAAAATCGGTCTCGGCGGGGGCGCCGCCTCCTCCATCGCCGCCGGCAGTCAGTCGGAAGCCCTGGACTTCGATTCGGTCCAGCGCGGAAATCCCGAGATGCAGCGCCGCTGTCAGCAGGTGATCGACGGCTGTATCGCGCTCGGCTCCGAAAATCCCATTCTCTCCATTCACGACATCGGCGCGGGCGGACTTTCAAACGGACTTCCCGAACTGGTGGAGGCCACCGGCGGCCGTTTCAATCTCCGCGCCATTCACAACGAGGACCGCTCCATGAGTCCCATGGAAATCTGGTGCAACGAATCCCAGGAACGCTATGTGATGGGAATCCCGCCCGAACGTTTACAGGACTTCGAGGCACTCTGCGCCCGCGAGCGCTGTCCGTTCGCGGTTGTGGGCGAAGCCACCGACGACGGACATCTGATTCTCGAGGACTCCCATTTCCAAAACAAACCCATCGACATGGAAATGGGCATCCTGCTTGGCAAAACTCCGAAAATGCGGATTGAGGCACAACGGCTGACCGAAACCCACGCCGAACTCGATTTGGGTTCTATCAAATTGTCTGATGCCATCGACCGGGTGCTGCGATTCCCGGCGGTAGCCAACAAAACCTTTCTCATCACCATCGCCGACCGGAGCATCACCGGACTGGTGACCCGCGATCAGATGGTGGGACCCTGGCAGACTCCCGTCGCCGATGTGGCGGTGACCTCCACCAGCATGGACAGCACCACCGGCGAGGCCATGGCCATGGGAGAACGCACTCCGCTGGCCATCCTCGACGCTCCCGCCTCCGGCCGCATGGCCATCGGCGAATGCCTCACCAATCTCGCCGCCTCGCATGTGGGCCGGATCGGCAACATCAAACTGTCCGCCAACTGGATGGTGGCGGCGGGAGAACCCGGCGAGGACGCCAACCTCTTCGACACCGTGAAGGCCGTGGGCATGGATCTCTGCCCCGCGCTCGGCATCAGCATCCCCGTGGGCAAGGACTCGATGTCCATGCGCAGTTCCTGGCAGGATGCGGACGGCCGGGATCACAAACAGGTGTCGCCGCTGAGTCTGCTGATCACCGGATTCGCGCCGGTGCAGGATGTGCGCAAAACCCTTACCCCCGACTTTAAACAGGCGGGAAGCATGTTACTGCTCATTGATCTCGGAGCGGGCAAAAACCGGATGGGCGGCAGCACCCTTGCCCAGGTACACAACCAAATGGGCGCCACCCCGCCGGATCTGGACGATCCCAAACGATTCCGCAAATTTTTCGCCGCGATTCAGGATCTGATTTCCAATGACCGCCTGCTGTCCTATCATGACCGCTCCGATGGCGGCCTGCTGGCCACCTTGGTGGAAATGAGTGTTGCGGGACGAAAAGGGGCCGCGGTTTCCCTGAATGAACTCGTCCCCGAATCCGCAGGCCCTGAACAAATCCTCTCCGCCCTTTTTTCCGAGGAACTCGGCGCGGTGATCGAAGTGGAAATTGACGAACTCGCCGATGTCCTGATCACCCTGGATGAATATGATCTGGCTGATTTCACTCACCCGATTGGCTCCGTGATTGAGGACGGCACCTTTCTCCTCAATCTGCGGGGCGTCCCCCTCTTTGACCAGTCCCTCTCCACTCTCAACCGCGCCTGGTCTGAACTGACCTATCGCATGCAGGCGCAGCGGGACAATCCTGACTGCGCCCTCGAGGAGTTCGACCGCTTGCTGGATGCGGACGATGCCGGAATTCGGATCAAGACCACCTATGAACCTGATGCCCCATTTACCATCGGCAGCGGAGCACGTCCCAAAATGGCGATCTTCCGGGAACAGGGCATCAACGGACAGAACGAAATGGCCTTCGCATTTGACCGGGCCGGATTTGAGTCGATGGATGTGCACATGACCGATCTTATCGGCGGCCGGGTGGATTTGAAATCCTTCGCCGGACTGGCCGCCTGCGGCGGTTTCTCATATGGAGATGTGCTGGGGGCCGGATCCGGCTGGGCCAAATCCATACTCTACAATTCGAAACTCCAGGATATGTTCCGGACCTTTTTCGCCCGACCCGACAGTTTCACTCTGGGGGTCTGCAATGGCTGTCAGATGATTTCCCAGTTAAAAGACATTATTCCCGGAGCGGAACACTGGCCGCAGTTCAAACGCAACCGTTCCGAGCAATTCGAAGCCCGCTTTGTCACCGTGGAGGTGCTTGAATCCCCCAGTCTCTTTTTTAAGGAGATGCAGGGAAGCCGGCTCCCCATCCCCGTCGCGCACGGTGAGGGACGAGCGGATTTCAGCCAAACCGGAAATTTATCAAAGTGCCAATCCGAAAATCTGATCAGTCTGCGTTACATCGATTCACACGGGCATCCCGCCGCGACTTATCCTCTTAATCCCAACGGATCTCCTGAGGGAGCCACCAGCTTCACCACCCCCGATGGGCGGGCCACCATCCTCATGCCCCACCCCGAGCGCTGTTTCCGCTCCGTGCAAATGAGCTATCGACCCCGCGATCACTTCACCGGCGAAAACGGCCCCTGGATACGCATGTTCCAGAACGCCCGCAAGGCCCTCTAGCGCGCGAAATCCTGTGAGGGATTATTGGCATGAAACATGCGTATGAATAAGGATATGTTTCAATTTTTACCATGGAAATTTTTTATCAAACGGGCCGCACGCCATTATGGCGTGATGGATCCGGAGATGTTGATGGCCCGCATGAGACGTTTTGCCCAGCCCTCGGAGGTGGCGGAGCCGTTGGAATTGTTGCGCGCGGGCATTGTGTTTCATGCCCGGGGGCTGGTGAACGCCAAGGCGATTCAGCACAATCTGGACTGGGTCTGGCCCTATTGGGTGGAACAGCAGTTCAATCTGGATCGGAAGCGGCTCTCGGCGAAGCATCCGCCGGAAACGGCGGGCCTGCTGCCGGCCGGATTCAGCGCGGAGCATCTGGGGCCCAACGACTATTACTACTGGGACGACTATCCGCCGCAGCTCTATCCGGCCGCGGATACCCGGATCATGAAAACCGCGGAATTTCTGATGGAGACCTGCTTTCACAAAGGCGGCTCCGGTCTGCTTCCCGAATGGCTGGAATCCGGAGAAGAGCTTTTCTTCGGGCCCACCCTGACCAGGTGGGGGGAGGTGTGCGTGCGGCTGAAGGAGAACGCACTCGTCATCGAGGGCGAATGGCGGGGAGAACCGCCGAAAATTAAAATTTCACTGAACGGATACAGTGCTTCCGAAATCAATCCTTTTGTGTATCGTATCAAAAAAGATTCCTCATGAACATCCTGTTTTTCACCAACACCTACCTGCCCCATGTCGGCGGGGTCGCAAAGTCCGTGCACACGCTGGAGACCACCTTTCGCCAGATGGGACACGATGTGCGCATCGTGGCTCCCGAATTTGAGGATGCCGCAGAGGATCCCAACGTGTTGCGGGTTCCGGCCATCCAGAAGTTCAACGGCAGCGATTTCAGTGTGCGGATTCCGATTCCGAACGTGGTGGGCAACTTTGTCGAAGACTTCAAACCCGACATCGTCCACAGCCACCACCCCTTTCTGCTGGGCGATGCGGCCCTGCGGATCGCGAGACGTTGGGAAATTCCCATCGTGTTCACTCACCACACCCTGTATGAGCGATACACCCATTACGTGCCCTTTGATTCCCCGACCTTGAAACGAATGGCGGTGCAACTTTCCACAGAGTACTGCAATTTGTGCGACCTGATTGTGGCTCCCAGCGAAAGCATTGCCGCCTTGCTGAAGAAGCGTGGGGTTGAAACGCCCATCGAACCCGTTCCCACCGGGATCGACATTGATGCCTACACGGGAAACCAGGGCGATGCCTTCCGCGAGGCAAACGGAATTCCACCGGACGCGACCGTGATCGGCACCGTGGGCCGACTGGCGAAGGAGAAAAATCTTCCCTACCTGGCCGAGGCGGTTGCCGGCTATCTGAAGTCGCATACAAACGCGGTGTTTCTGGTGGTGGGCGACGGGGACGCGAAGGAGGAGATGCTGTCCATTCTGAAAAAAGGTGCGGAAGAGGACCGGATTTTCGCGGTGGGGAAACTGTCCGGTCAGGCACTGTTGGATGCCTATGCGGCCATGGACTGTTTTGTGTTCGCCTCCACGTCCGAAACCCAGGGCATTGTCCTGGCCGAAGCGCTGGCCGCCGGCAACCCGGTGGTCGCCTTGGACGGTCCCGGAGTGCGGGAAGTGGTCGTGGACGGGGAAAACGGTTTCCTCCTGCCGGGGGATGCGTCTCCCTCCGCCTTCGCCGAAGGTCTGGAAAAACTGCTCGATCAGGGTGAAACCTTTCGGTCCTGCGCGGAGAAGGCGCGCGGGAGCGTTGAAACCTACACCACCACGGTTTGTGCCGAACGGGTCCTGTCCTGCTACCAGCGGACAATGGAACGACACGATCCGGGCGAAGGCGAGGTCCCGGATTTCTGGCACAGGATTTTAACGGACCTCGAAAGCGAATGGGATCTGATGGTGGCAAAATCAGCGGCGATCCGGGTGGGGTTGAACAAACAGGGTGAAACGGAGGCATCACTTGATTAGCCGCGTGTCTATTTACATGCGGTGGTGTCGAAAAAAGATCAGCCGAAGCCGCCTGGCATCGCATCTGATTGGAAAAAGCGCTCATTCGGAGCCTTCGAAGCGACCCGGACTCATCATGATCCAGGTGGACGGCCTGTCCCGAAAGCAGATGGAAAACGCTCTGAAAAAGGGCCGACTGCCTTTCCTTTCCCGTTTGATTCGGGAACAGCATTTTTCAGTGGAGAATTTCTATTCGGGTATCCCGTCGACCACCCCCGCCGTGCAGGCGGAGATTTTTTATGGGCGGCGGACCGCAGTGCCGGCGTTCCATTTTCTGCAACGCAAAACCGGGCGGGCGGTTAAAATGCTTGAATCAGAGGCCGCAAGGAACATCGACGCGATGTTGAAAGAAACGGAGGGGGCGTCTTTGATCAAGGGGGGGCGAAGTTATTCCAATATTTATCAAGCCGATGCCGAGACGTCCCGCTATTGCGCGGTGGATTTCGCCCCCCATGAGCTTCTGCGGAAATTGCATCCGTTGAAAGGGTTTTTGCTCGCGCTGGTCTATGCGCCGAGAATTGCCCGCATCGGACTTTTATCCATTCTGGAGTTCGCGATTGCCGTCCTCGATCTGTTCAAGGGCCTGGTTAAACGGCAGAGTTTTCTCAAAGAACTGCAGTTTGTCCCCGCCCGCATTGGCATCTGCATTGTGCTTCGGGAACTGATTCGCTTCCGGATTTTGCTGGATATCGAAAACGGCGTTCGGCTGGTGCACGCCAATTTTCTGGGGTATGACGAACAGTCGCACCGACGGGGACCCGATTCCGCCTTCGCCCACTGGACCCTCCGCGGGATCAACCGCGCGATTCGCGACATCTATCGGGCCGCCCACCGATCGGACCGCCGGGATTACGAATTGATTCTCTATTCGGATCATGGACAGGAACACAGCGAACCGTTTGAGCTGAGAAATGGACGCCCCCTGCAAGAGGCCCTTGCGGAAGTGTTTGCGGAAGGCCCCCTGCGGGAACATGAGGTCTGGCAACGATCAGCTCCGGTGCCCGAGTTGATCGGCACCGCCATGAACCGCTGTGAGGCGCTTCTGGGATTTAAACCTCGAAAACAGGAGGTCTCCCCTTCGACACCGGACCTGAACACGCAAATCGTGGTCACCGCCCAGGGACCGATCGGTCATCTATATCTGCCGGAAACGCTTTCCGGAGACTCCATGCGCGACTACGCCAAGAGGCTGGTCGCGGAGGGAGGAATTCCTCTGGTCATCCTGCCGAGGGGCGATAACGAACCCCGGGCCTTCAACGCCGGCGGTGAATGGGATGTGCTGAAAGACAAAGAGAACGTGTTCGGCGCCGACCACCCTTTTTTGCGCGAGGTGGCCGAGGATACGGTTCGGCTCTGCCAACATCGCGATGTCGGCGATTTCATCATCAGCGGTTGGGACCCCGCCCGTGTGCCTCTGAGCTTTCCGCTGGAAAACGGAGCGCATGGCGGACCGGGCAGTCAGGAAACAAACGGGTTTCTGCTGGTGCCCGACCGAATCCGGCAGTGGCATCTTGCCCACCTGCCCGCCACCAGGACCCGGGTGCGGGGAGAAGAACTGCGGGAAATCGCCCTTCAGTATCTGGGTGGTTCCTCGCCAAGACGGGAACAGGTGCCGGAACGATCCGCACCAAAGGACGGGGACCGGAACGTACGAATCATGAGTTACAATATTCACAGTTGCCGTGGAATGGACGGCAAAGTCCGTCCCGAGCGCATCGCCCGGGTTATCAATGCCTGCGATCCGGATGTGGTGGCGGTGCAGGAAGTGGATGCCCACCGGCCATCCAGCGGATCGCAGGATCAGGCCCACCTGATTGCCAGGCACCTGCGTATGGAGCATGTGTTCCTCACCATGCTGGAGGAGAAGGAGGAAGGCTACGGAATCGCGGTATTCTCCAAGCACCCTTTCGAACAAATTCAGTCGGGTTTTCTCACCCCGGCTTCCCGCAGACGCGAGGGTCGCGGGGCCATCTGTCTGCGCATTTTCCCGGAGGGGCGGCGGCCGTTCACCTTGATCAACACCCATTTCGGTTTACGCAAAGGGGAACGCCGCGAACAGGCGGACAGGCTGCTGGGCGAAAAATGGATCGCCGGACTGCCGGAGGACGAACCGCTGATCCTCTGCGGCGATTTCAATTCCCTCCCCCGGTCGGAAGTCTATGCCCTTTTGCAGGAAGGGCTTCACGATGTCTGGACGAAATGCGGAAATGTCCGCCCCCGGGCGGGTTTCCCCTCTATTTTTCCGGTTGTGCGTCTGGACCACATCTTTCTCAGCCCGCAATTCACCGTCCATCATGTCGAGGTGCCGAGGACCGCCACCGCCCGGGTCGCGTCCGATCATCTGCCCCTCTGCGCGGAACTTGAACTGCCCGCAGCCGAACGAAAGAAAATCAGTCATTAGTCAATAGTGACCACTGACCACTGACCAATGACAACTGACCACAATCCAATCACCCGACACAAAGCCCGAAGCCTTTCCATCATTCTGGGTCTGTTGGTGACGACTGCACTCCTGTATGTGTATCGAGGAAACCTGAACCGGGAATCCCTGAAGGCGTTCAGTGAAGATTTTCCCGTGCCCCTTGAGAACCACTGAACCTCTCAACCACCCAACCACTCAACCCTTCCGATCTCTGACCTCTATATTCTGCGGCAGGGCAAAACCTTTGTCGGTTCACTCATGCTGATGATCGCACCTGTGGGAGATCACGTTCAGAATCTGGTCCTGCTGGAAAAAACCGGGAAGACCTCCTTCCGGGAGGAAGCCCTGCTTCCTGTGGGTTTGACCGAAAATCCAAATGTCAGAATAATTTTATGTTGCGTTGGATTTGAAGTAAGAGTAGGATATTCCATTATATAAGATACACAACGCCTATTATGAATGTCCATCACGAACCCACGCGACACCGCTCATGAAAAAACTGCGTCTGGCAACAGTCTGGTTGGACGGCTGTTCGGGCTGCCACATGTCCCTGGTGGATATCGATGAGCGTATCCTGGATGTCGCGCCCCACATTGAGTTGGTGTACAGTCCCCTGATGGACGCCAAGGTGTTTCCGGAGCATGTGGACGCCACGCTGGTGGAGGGCGCGGTGAGCAGTGAGGAGGATGTGGAAAAGGCCCACATCATCCGGGAGCGTTCGGCGATCGTGATTTCTCTTGGCGACTGCGCGGTCACCGGCAACGTGCCCGCCATGCGCAATGGTTTGTCGGTGGACTCGCTGCTGAACCGCGCTTATCTCGAAAACGTCACCACGAATCCGCAAATCCCCACGCGGGTCGTGCCGCGGTTGTGCGCCAAAGCCCGGCCGCTTCACGAAGTTGTGCATGTGGATCTGCACATTCCCGGCTGCCCGCCCTCCAACGATGTGATCTTCGGTGCGATCGCGGCCCTGCTGGAGGGCAGGACGCCTGACCTCGGAGGCGCCCGCTTCGGCTGAAACCCAGAAAACCCCACATCATTATGCCTGAAACCATCACCATCGACCCGGTCACCCGCATTGAGGGCCATGCCAAAATCACCATCCACCTGGATGACCAGGGGACGGTGGAGGACGCCCAGTTCCACGTCACTCAGTTCCGGGGATTTGAAAAATTCACCGAGGGCCGCCGTTTTGAGGAAATGCCGGGCATCACCGCCCGCATCTGCGGGATTTGTCCGGTCAGTCATCTTATGGCCTCCAGTCTGGCGGGTGACGATCTGCTGGCGGTCGAGGTGCCGCCCACCGGCATGAAACTGCGCCGGATTTTCAATCTGGGCCAGTACGTGCAGTCCCACGCCCTGAGTTTTTTCCACCTCACCTCCCCCGACCTGCTGCTGGGCATGGATGCGGAGGTGGCGGAGCGCAACATCCTGGGGGTGGCGGCGAAGTTTCCCGAACAGGCCCGTGAAGGCATCTGGCTGCGCAAGTTCGGTCAACAGATTATCGAACGCCTCTCCGGCAAACGCATTCACCCCATGTGGACCGTTCCCGGCGGGGTGTCGTCTCCGCTGCCGGCCAAAGACCGGGAGGAGATTCTGGCGGACATCCCCCGGGCGCTTGAGATCACCGGCAGGACCGTGGATCTGCTGAAAAGCCTGGTGGACCGTTTCGGACCGGAAATCGAGTCCTTCGGAAATTTCCCCAGTCTGTTCATGGCCCTGGTCACCCCGGAAGGCGAAATTGAGCATTCCCGGGGCAAGCTGCGGATCGTGGATGAGAACCGGAACATCGTGGCCGACCAAATCCCGCCGCAAGCCTATGCCGAATTCATCGGCGAGGCGGTCGCCCCCTTCAGTTATCTCAAGATGCCCTACTTCAAACCGGCCGGATATCCGGAGGGCTTTTACCGGGTCGGCCCGCTGGCCCGGCTGAATGTCTGCGACCGATGCGGCACTCCTCTGGCCGACGCGGAGCTGGCACACTTCCGGGAGCTGGGCCGGGATCACCACGGCGCGGTGTGGGAATCCTTCCACTACCATTACGCCAGGCTGATTGAGATCCTGTATGCCCTGGAGATGATCGAACGCCTGCTGCAGGACCCCGATATTCTCAGTCCGCACACCCGGGCGGTGGCGGCGGCCAACCGGCGCGAAGGCGTGGGGATCTCGGAAGCGCCGCGGGGAACCCTGATCCACCATTACCGCATCGACGACAACGGGCTCATGACCTGGGCGAATCTGATCGTGGCCACCGGCCACAACAACATGGCCATGAACCGCGGCGTGCTCGATGTGGCCCGGCGCTTCGTCAAAGGCCACGACATCTCCGAGGGGGCGCTCAACCGGGTCGAAGCGCTGATCCGCTGTTACGATCCCTGCCTGAGTTGTTCCACCCACGCTCTCGGCCAAATGCCGATGCGCTTTGAATTCCTCAACCCCCGCGGCGAGGTCATCGCCCGCCGACAACGGTTTTGATCTCCCTGACCCCATCCTCGCATTCGACCCCCATGCTGGTCATCGGCTGGGGAAGCGAACTGCGCGGGGACGACGCGGCGGGTCTGGTGTTCGCAAGACGGCTGGAGGCGGAGGCGATTCCGGGAGTGGAGGTGGCCGTGGTGCCGCAACTGACCCCCGAACTGGCCTGGGATGTGGCGGGAGCGGAACAGGTGGTTTTTGCGGACGCGGTGGTGCCGGGGAGCGTGCCCGGAGTGGAGGACAGCCCTGTGATCCGTCATTTGGATCCGGGCGAAACCATTTCTTCCCGTTTTATTCCCACCTGCGTGCACAGCCTGGGGCCCGAGCGCATACTGGAGTTGGCGGCGACGCTGTACGATAAACGTCCACAGGCCTGGGTGCTTTATCTACCGGTGTTCGATTTTGATCTCGGCCTGGAAATATCCCCGCGGGCGGAAGCGGTGGTGGACCAGGCCCTCCGCATCTTCCGCGCCCATCTGTGCTCCTCCCTTCCGAATGTCCTTCCGGACACACCCGCAGCCCCCATCCCCAACCTCACATGATCACTGTCGCCCCCCCCATCGCGGAACCGCTTGATGCGTCGGTCATCGACCGGATCATCGACACCCACTCCGACCCCACCGGGGATCTGCTCAACGTGTTGGAGGATCTACAGGAGGCCCATCCGGACAACTACCTCCCCCGGTGCACGCTGCGGACGGTGGCCGACAGGATGGGCATTGCCGCTTCCCGGGTGTACAGCGTGGTGACCTTCTATTCCTTCTTCAATCTGGAGCCCCAGGGAAAACACACCGTGGTGGTGTGCCGGGGCACCGCCTGCCACACCCGCGGCTCCCGCC
>JBBDRC010000007.1:0-13073 GCA_040905625.1 Kiritimatiellia bacterium | reverse complement strand
ACACACACATACCGTCACAAAAAGAAGCCAAAGATTCATTCGTGTGCATACGGATGGGCATTGTAGGGGCGGCCCGGGCTTTTGTTGCGCCAGTGCACCGCGAGAAAATCGAGGAGGGCTTCCCAGTCTTCCGGGTGGTGGCGGTGAGGCCCTTGGCGTAGATGAAACGCGATTTTCTCACCCGCGCCCAGGAAACGGTACACTTCACGGGCGGCCTCCGCACAGAGCACCATGCCTTCGGGATTGGACCATCGGTCATCCAGCGAATAGGTCAGCAGCAAAGGCCGGGGTGCCAACGCGGCGAGCAGACAGTGTTGGTCGAAGGGAAGTGTTTCCTCCCGGTCGGCGTAAACGGCGAATGAATCCAAAAACCAGGAAGGAATATTCGTGGTGATGGCGCCCAGGCTCTCTCCATCCGCCCCCACATGACGGAAAAGAGCGCTGCCGCCAGCGCAGGACGCGTTGTCGTTGATCACTCCGATGCGCGGATCGGTGGCTGCCGCAAGCAGTACGGTTTTTCCACCGCGCGAATGTCCGGTCACCGCCAGCTTGCTTAGGTCAAGAAAGGGAAGAGTCTCCAGGGCATCGATGGTGCGGTGGTATCCCCAGGCCCAGGCGCTGAGTGCTTTGAAGTCCATCTCCGGAAACAACTCATAGATTCCGCCCTCCCGTTTGTTGTTTTCAGGATTTCCGTCGTAGGCCAGATCCTCCGCAAATTCGGTGCGGTTGAACGATACAACCGTATAGCCTTCTTCCAGACAACGCTGGAGAACGGAGTCCTTCAGGTATCCCCAACACCCGTCCCCGTTCAGAATCACCGGAAAGGGACCTTTGGTCTGGGGAAACATGACGCTGAATGTGAACGTAAAGGGGTGGCGCAGCTTCTCCAGATGCACCCGATAGGTCCACTTGTTGGGCGTTTCAGGATAGGTGCTCAGGCGGCAGTGGGCCAGACTTTCCACCCGTATACCCGCGGGCGCGGGGGGGAGAAGGCCGTACTGGGTCTTGCGAATCAGATCCACCCACTTTTCCGCTGCGGCGGGCCATTGCTCCGGCGATGACACCTCTGCCAGGCCGGGAGGCTGAAAGGGCGACGGAAGGGGCATTTTATGGACCCATGGACGTGTGGAATACCCATTTTCCGCGTGGTGGACATCAGACGTGGGATTCATACTACAACCTCTTGGCTTCTCTTGTATGCGTATTTACAGACACCGCCATACGAAACCATACGTTGAAGAAGCTTCAACACCAAAGCAAAACAAAATGATGAAGAACCTGCGGATTCCGCTAATAGACAATAATGCTTGGCATCGACTCACGTTCCATACTACACTGTCCCCATGTTTTTCCGACCACACGCCCACCCCGACCGGGTTCCACTCCGACAGTTGTTAAAGCCGCTGCGCGAACCGTTCAAAGAACAATGGCACCTGGCCGCGTTGACCATTCTGGCGGGCTGGGGGAAATTCATGATCCCCATGGGGGTGCCACTGCTTACGGGATATCTGATTGACGATGTCCTGCTGGACCCTTCAGGCCGGGAATCTCACAGTATCCTGCTTTGGCTGGCGTTTTTCGCGCTGATCGGGGTCACCTTCTTGGGGATCGCCACGTATTACCGCTCCACTCTGGCGCAGAAACTGGCCAGCCACATGCAGCACAAACTTCGCCGCCGCCTGTTTCATCACATTCAGCGGCTGGGCATGAACTTCTTTAACCGTCACCACGCGGGAAGCCTGGGCTCCCGGGTCAGTTCGGACATCACCCACGCCGGGGTGGTGGTGGACAAGGGACTGATTCAACTGTCCATGGACGGAGTCAGCATGACCACCCTGCTGGTGGTCATGGCCATGAACCATCTGGGCCTCACCCTGCTTACTTTCGGTCTGCTGGCCTGCAACGGTCTGGTGGTGCGCCATTTCAGTCCGGTGATCCGCAGTGGCCGCAAAGAAATTCAGGAGAAGCAATCCTCGGTTACCGGTCGGGCCGCCGAATATTTCTCCGCCATCAGCGTGGTCAAAGCATTCGCGGGGGAGGAGGACAGCGGCCGGGATTTTTCGGAACATTCCGAGACCGTGCGGGATTTGCAGGTGACCAACGGCAAACTGCAGGGATCCTTTCAGGGGGTCAGCGGTGCCCTGCTTTCCGCCACCCAGCTCACTATTGCCCTGGTGGGCGCCTGGATCATTCTCAGCTACCCCGACCGTCTCACCACCGGGGATCTGGTCGAGTTTCTGCTGTTTTCGGGTCTCATCAACGGCAATGTGCAGCGCCTGACGGATTCGCTGATTCAAATTCAGGACGGGTTCGCCGCGCTGGAGCGCATTCATGACATCCTGGAATTGTCCCCCACCCCGCCCGAACCGGAGCACCCGCAGACACCGACGATTACCGGACGTATCCGCTTTGACCATGTATCTTTCGGCTACACCGACACCACGGTGCTGGAGGATTTCAATTTTGAATTTGAAGCCGGGAAGACCTACGCCCTGGTGGGAAAATCCGGCAGTGGCAAAAGCACCCTGGCTCAACTCATGCTGCGCTTCTTCGACCCCAAACAGGGTCAAATTCTGCTGGATGACACCCCGCTCCCGGACATCGGCCTGGCCCATTTCCGCAGCCACGTGGCCACCGTGCTGCAGGATCCCATCCTGTTTTCCACCTCGGTACGGGATAATATCGGATTCGCCATTGATCATCCCTCAGAGGAGATGATCGAAAACGCGGCCCGGGCGGCCCAGGCCCATGACTTCATCACCGCCATGCCTTACGGCTATGACAGCCGGGTGGGCGAACGCGGAGTGGCGCTCTCCGGGGGACAGCGTCAACGTCTGGCCATCGCCCGGGCGTTGATGCGGGATCCCCGCATACTGCTTTTGGACGAGGCCACCTCCGCACTGGATTCCGTGACTGAAAAGAGCATCCAGGACGTGATCGAAGCCCTGCGCGGCACCCGCACCGTCATCATCATCGCTCATCGACTTTCCACCATCCGCAATGTGGACGAAATTCTGGTGATGGAGGAGGGCCGTCTGGTCGAGCACGGCCCCTACGATGCCCTCAAAGATAGCCATGGAGCCTTCGCCGAACTCCTGCAGGAACAGCGTCTGGGGGGAGAGGAAGAGGGTGGAGCGGGTGGGGGGACGTGTGATTGACCAAAATAAACCATCACAAATCAACAACCAACAATCATCAATCATCAATCAAGATGTGGTGATTGTTAATTTTGGATGTTCGAAGAACCCGCCGGACACCCGAATGCGAATGTCTATCCCACACTCTCCTCTGCCAATGCCGTGCAAATTCGTTCCAGCCCTTCCTCCAACACCGGTGTCGGACATCCGAAATTGAGCCGCAGAAAACCGCCGGGGGCTCCGAAATCCACACCGTTGGAGAGTCCGACCCCGCGGGCCTCGAAAAAAGCGGCGGGGTTTTCCAGTTCGTAATCCCGGAAATCCAGCCAGGCCAGGTAGGTGGCCTCCATTTTGGGCATCTTCACCCGGGGAAATTTCTCCGCCAGGGTCCGCTCCAGCAAAGCCAGATTGCTTCTGAGCACCGACAACATCTCCTGCCGCCACGCTTCTCCCCCGGTATAGGCCGCGATCATACCGACATATCCGAAGCAGTTCACCTCAGTGACAATGCCCCGGCACACTTTTTGAAACGCCCTGCGGATCTCCGGATTCGGGATCACGGCATAGGCACAGGCCAGGCCGGGGAGATTGTAGGTTTTGCTGGCGGAGAGAAACACAATCGTGCGTCTGGCCGCCCGCTCCCCCAGCGAAAGAAACGGAACGTGCTTCACCTGTTCATCCAGAACCAAATCGCAGTGAATCTCATCCGAGCAGATCCACAAATCGTGCTCCTCGCAGAAGTCCAGCAGCCAGCTTAACTCCTCACGGTCAAACACCCGTCCCACCGGATTGTGGGGATTGCAGAGAATGAACAATTTGGTTTCCGGGGTGACCGCGGCCCGCATCGCGTCGCGGTCGAAGGTGTACCGCCCCTCCTTCTCCACCAGTTCCACCGCAATCCGTTTTCGATCCGAAAACAACGGCGCGGACAAAAACGGCGGATACACCGGTGTGTTCACCATCACCCCGTCCCCGGATCCGCCGCGGGCGCGGCAGACCAGATTCAGTCCCTGCACCAGACCCGGCAGCCACACCAGCATGTCCCCTTCAATCTCAAGATCATGCACCCGCCGCAGATAGCCCGTCGCCGCCCGGACCGCCTCCTGATAGGGAACCGTGTACCCGAACACGCCGTGTTCCACCCGTTCGGTGAGTGCCTGGAGGATTTCCGGAGCTGATGTAAAATCCATATCCGCCACCCACAACGGCAGAATATCCGTGCCCGCATATTTTTGCCATTTCAGGCTGCCGGTGTTCGTGCGGTCGGGACAGCGGGTAAAATCGGTTGTTTTCATCCGCCGTTGGTAACGGATGCACCCGAAAATGCAAGCGGGAGAGCCTGGTTCCTTTCAGAGTTGTCTTGCATCCAAACCGAAACCGGGGTTAATGTCACCGTTTCGTATGAATGAATCCCCTCTTGATTTCTTAACCGCCGCTCCCGAACATGAACAGTGGGTGGTGTTTCACAGCAAACCGCGCTGCGAGAAAAAAATTCAGTTTCTCCAACGCCAGAAACCCGCGCACATTTTCCTGCCCTGCCTCAAACGGGTGCACAATTACGGCGGTCGCCACCGGGAATATGATATTCCCATGTTCACGGGATATGTGTTCGGACGCATCCTGAAAGAGGATCGGCAGTGGTACCGGCAGAATCCGAATGTGGCCAACATCATAGAGGTGGTGCATGAAAAAACCTTTTTGCCCCCGCTGCGGGCGATAGCGGAAGCACTTCAGGGCGGGCTGGATCTGGAGGTGTATCCAAGCCTCAAACCCGGACGGAAGGTCCTGATCACGGGCGGACCCATGAAAGGGGTCGAAGCGGAAGTTCTGGAACTGAAAGGCCGGAACAAAGTCGTGCTTCACCTGGAACTGATTCAGCAAAGCGTGGCCATGGAAATCGATCTGGCCTACGTCAAGCCACTGGTGTGAGTCCCTCACGTCAATGGTCATTGGCGACTTCGTCGCGTCAGGGGTCATGGGCGGCGGAGCCGCGTCATTTGGTCAGGGGCGGCGGAGCCGCGTCAGGGGGTAGGTGTCACCGGGAAAATATGCACCCAATGATCCGCCTCCGCCAAGGCTTTGGCTACTGACCCGTGACCAATGACGCGACGAAGTCGCCAATGACCCCTGACGCGACGAAGTCGCCCCTGACCAAATGACGCGGCTCCGCCGCCCCCTGACTTCTTACGCCTCCACATGGCGGAGGGCCTGGAGGACATTGATGGCATGATTGCCGATGCTTTCCATATTGTTGAGGACATCGATATACAACACCTCCGCCTTCACGTTCTCGCCGCTGTTTTTGATGCGGAGCATGGATTCTTTCCGCAGGCTTTTGCGGAAAGAATCAATAAAGTTTTCCAATTGATAGGCGGTTTCCATATCCCTGGCCGCCACGGTTCCCCGCAGACGGGACGAGTAAAAATCCATGAATTGCAGAATGATTTTTGCGAATTCCCGCACCTGCCCGTTGGTTTCATCGGGCAGGGTCCGTTTTTTGCGGTGCTTGCGCTCGGCCAGCATCACCAGACGGTAGCCGCAGTCACAAACCTCCTCCAACTCGGCCAACACCCTTAACATGGCGGTGATCCTGTCCATACTGTTCCGGCTGAGGCCGGAGGAGGAGCAGCGCAGCAGATAGGCGGTGGTTTCAAAGGAGAGAATATCACTTTCCTGCTCCAATCGTTTCGCCTCCAGCACCACCTCGGCCAAATCATCCCCCCCTTTCTCATACACATCCGCAAAAATGATCAGTAATTGCCGGGTCAACGCCCCCATGCGGTCCACATCCCTCTCGGCCTCTGCGATGTTCAGCTCCCCGGTTTGCGGCAACAAGGCGGATTCGTAGGTCATGTGCGGATTTTTGTGAGGGGTCAACAATCCGGGGGCTCCCGGCTCTTTGACCAGGCGAACCACCAGGCGTTCCAGCAGTTTCACAAAGCCGATCACCAGCAAAATGTTGACGGTATTGAACGTCGTGTGAAACGTGGCCATCAGCACCGGCAGGCTTCCCCTCGGGTTTTGCAGCAGCCCCGTCACCGAATCCATCGGAGAGCCCACCATCCAGAGAGTGAGCCTGGACATGGGCACGAACAAAATCACCGCCCAGGCCACCCCGATCAGGTTAAAGATCAGATGCGCCCTCGCCGCCCGTTTGGCGTTCACATTCCCGCCGATGGCCGCCAGATTCGCGGTTATGGTGGTGCCGATGTTTTCTCCCAGAATAATCGCACAGGCGCTGGGATAGTCAATCCAGCCGTTGGCGGCCATGGTGATGGTGATGGCCCCCGCGACCGACGAAGACTGAACCATCACCGTCAGCAGGGTGCCGAACACGATAAACGCCAGCAGCGACCCAAAGCCGTGTCCGGTGAATTGATTGATGAATGCAAGCGCCTCGGGATTGGATTGCACATCCGGAACCGCCTGTTTGAGAAAATCCAGCCCCATAAACAACAAGCCCACCCCGATCAGAAACTCACCGGAGTTCCTGCATTTGGTATTCTTCGCAAAAATCAGGGGCAGCGCCACCCCGATCATAGGCAGGGTAATGGCGGAAATACTGAATTTAAACCCGAACAGGGAAACAATCCAGAAGGTGGTGGTGGTGCCCAGATTGGCACCCAGAATCATGGCAATGGCACCGGAAAGCGTGAGCAGGCCGGCGTTAACGAAACTCACGATCATTACGGTGGAGGCCGAGGAACTCTGCACCATACAGGTGACCGAAAAGCCGGTGGCCAACCCCGAAAACCGATTTCCGGTCATGGCGTGCATGATGGCCCGAAGTTTCTCCCCGGACAATTTCTGCAAAGATTCGGACATGATTTTCATGCCGAAGAGAAACATACCCAGACTGCCGAGAAGCTCGAGAATTGCTAAAATCATATGTGGGACCTGTTAAGAAATGATGAGCGTACTCAAACCAAAAAGAAACGCTCCGGTCGAGTCCCGAATACCCTATTTCGCGCTTCGCACAGCTTTTCCAGGTTTCTGATTGCAATCCTCCCGGTTTCTTTTACTGTCTTTTAAACCTAACCAGGAGAAAAAATGGATAAAGACACCCTTATCAACCATCTGAATCAGGACCTGGCGGATGAATTTGCCGCCATCATTCAATACACCGTTTATTCCGCCAAGGTGTACGGTCCCTACCGTCCGCAACTCTCCGCCTTTTTTCAGCAGGAAGTGGCGGATGAGCAGGCGCACGCCCTCTTCCTGGCCAATAAAATCGCGGCCCTGGGCGGCACCCCCATCACCACCCCGCACGAGGTCAAAGCGGCCAAAACCAACAAGGAAATGGTGGCGGCGGTTTTGGAGGCCGAGAAAAAAGCGGTGGCCAATTACACACAACGCGCCTTGGAGGCCGAGGAAATGGGCGAAAAGGGGCTGGCGGTTCAGTTGGAGGATATGGTGGCGGAGGAAAGCACTCATGCCGAGGAAACCGCCCGCATTCTCCAGGATTGGCCGCTGTAATCAAGGACCCCTATGCTCGATTTCATTGCCTTTGATCTGGAAACCACCGGCATTCAACCTCTGGAGGATGCCATCGTTGAAATCGGCGCGGTTAAATTTATTGACGGCCTCCCCCAAAAGGATTTCTGTCAGTTGGTGAATCCCCGTTGTGTAATACCCGCGGATGCCATCCGGGTGCACGGAATCAGCAACGAGGAAGTCCGGGATCAACCGGATATCCAGGACGTGATGGGTCCCTTCAGCGACTACTGCGGGGACCTGCCTCTGGTGGCCCACAACGCGAAATTCGATTTCAAATTTCTGGAAACAGCCGTGAAACGGGAACGGTGCCGGGCTCCTGTCGGGCAAGTACTGGACACCCACGGCCTGGCCAAAAAGGTGTTTCCGGGCATGCTCAATTACCGCCTGGAAACCCTGACCAAGTATTTCGAGTTCCCCAACACCGTCTTCCACCGCGCCTCCGAGGATGCGGAATACTGCGGAAAAGTGTTTCTCCGTATTCTGGAAACCCTTGAAAAGAACGGCATCCCCACCACAGTGGAAAATCTGGTGCAGCTCGGTGACATGCGCACCATGCTCTTCCCGCAAATCGCTCCCGCCGGCGAGCAACTGGGCTTGTTTTAAATAGTTCGGAGTCCCTCGTTTACGAGGCTTCATCAAGGGCTGTTCACAGCCCGAGTTTCATCAGGAAGTGCGAACATCCTTCCGGGCCCGCAGATGAGCTTTTTTACTTTTTGCCACAAAAAGGCACAAAAATTTCCACCCCTATAACCCCGCTCCGGTTATTTTTGTGACGGGGCTTTGAGACAGTCAGCCGGGCAGGAAAAAGAATAGTTGTTATGTGGATTTTGTGATTTTTGTGGTTACCCGTCCCGGAGTATGCTACATTCCAAATCGTGCGATTTCTACTCTATAACATTCGATATGGAACCGGGGCCAACATGAACCGTTTTCCCCTCAGCGGCTATATCGGCCGCACGGGGAAACATCTGGAAGAGGTCATTCATTTCCTCCGGGAATGCGCTCCGGATGTGGTGGGGCTCATCGAAGTCGATGCCGGAAGCTACCGCAGCGGACGCAAAAATCAGGCCGAAACCATCGCCGGCGCCTTGGGACACTATCACACCTACCGCAGCAAATACGCGGTCAATCACCCCTACCTCTCCCGCATTCCCATTCTGAACAAACAGGGAAACGCCTTTATCACCAAGGACTCGATCACCCGCGAGCAGTTTCATTACGTCACCCGCGGAGTCAAAAAACTGGTGATGGAGCTGGAATTGGAAAACGTGGTGTTTTTGCTGGTTCACCTCGCCCTCTCCTTTCGCGCCCGCCAGGAACAACTGCGGGAACTGAAATCCATCGTCCGCAATATCGAAAAACCCTGTATCGTCGCCGGCGACTTCAATGTGCTCACCGGCAAACACGAACTGGAGCTTTTCCAGGAAGCCGCCGGTCTCGTCGAACCCGACGGCAATCAGGACCCCACCTTTCCCAGTTGGAACCCGAAACGCAATCTGGATTTCGTGCTCCATACTCCGAATATCCGCGTGACGGATTTCCGGGTGCCGCAGGTTCTCTATTCGGATCACCTGCCGATTATCTGCGATTTTGAGATCCGGTGACATGCGCATTCACAGCCACAGCCCCGGCAAACTGATCCTCAGCGGCGAACATGCGGTGGTCCACGGCTGTCCGGCTCTGGCCATGGCGGTCTCCGCCGGGGTGGACGGAATCCGGGAAGACCTGGACGTCCCGCTGCTCCGTATTCAACTCCCGGACCGTACTTCGATTGATTTTCCCCTGAGCGCTCTGGCGGAACTGCTCGAAGAAATGCGCAGGCGACACCACCAGTTCATGAAGGGACAACTTGCCGTATCCGAGGTGGTGGAGTCCCCCGAACACCTGCTGGCCGCCACTGCCGCCCTGGCCGAACCGGTATCGGGTGCGCAATTGCAATTCAACAGCCAACTTCCCCCTGGATCCGGGCTCGGCTCCTCCGCTGCCTATATGCTGGCTCTGCTGAAAGCCCTGCGGCCCCGCTGGGATCAGGCCCGCCTGTTTGAAAACGCGGTCCGGGCCGAATCTTTTCAACACGGCACTTCCAGTGGACTCGATGTGGCCGCCAGCCTGTACGGCGGGCTGATTCATTTTCATGACGCCCGTTTCGACCCCTTGTCCGAAACGGCCGCCATGCCGCCCTTCCGGGTGTACAACAGCGGGCGGCCCCTCAGCAGCACCGGCGAATGCGTTTCCGCGGTTTCAAACCGCTTTCCCTCCTCTGATACGATCTGGTCCGATTTCCGGGAGGTCACCGGGAACACGTTGGCCTGTCTGCAGGCGAACGATGCGGATGGGTGGCGAACGTGCATTCGCGCGAATCATCGCCTCCTCTGCCGCATCGGAGTGGTTCCTCCCGCGGTTCAGGACCACATCTCCGCCCTGGAGCAGGCGGGATTTGCGGCAAAAATTTGCGGAGCGGGCAGTCTGCGGGGTGACGCTGCCGGCATGATCCTGGTTTGCGGCGGGCTCCTCCCTCCGGTCCCGGACAAATGGACGGAAATGCATCTGAGCCTCTCCGAACAAGGCACGACTCTGGTGGAGGATCAGGAATGAGTCATCCCCGGTCCTGTCTGTGCGCCTCCGCGCCCGGAAGCTTGATGCTGATGGGGGAACACGCGGTGCTGCATGGCTCGCACGCCCTCTGCGCCGCCGTGAATAAACGCATCCGGGTGTCTCTCCATCCCCGTTCCGATACCGAAATCACCATCGAGTCCAGTCTGGGCATGTACGGCACCACCTTGGACAATTTGACCCCCAAAGCTCCGTTCCACTTTGTATTGACCGCGATTCAACAATCAAACCCCTCCTGCGGATTTGACCTCACCATTCAGGCCGACTTCGCCTCCACCCTGGGTTTTGCCTCCTCCGCCGCCGTGACCGTTGCCACCCTCACCGTCCTCCGCGCGCTTGATGGGCGGCCTTTTGACCGCGCCGGACTACTTGAACAGGCCCTGACCGTGGTACGAACCGTGCAGGGCACCGCCTCCGGAAGTGATCTCGCCGCCGCGGTGTTCGGAGGCGTGGTCCATTATCGAGCGGATCCGCTGTACATCGAACCCATTCACGCATCGCTTCCTCTCGCCGCATGCTATGCGGGCTACAAAACCCCCACCCCGGAGGTGATTCGCCGGGTGGAGGCCAACCGACTGGCGCATCCCGAACGCTTCGCCTCGATCTTCGCCCTGATGAACGATTGCGTGCACGACGCGGTTGCCGCCCTTCGAACCAACGACCGGGAACGCATCGGACAGCTTTTCAACCTGCATCACGGCCTCCAGGCGGCCCTCGGATGCTCCGATGAGACGCTGGAGTATCTGGTTCACCGTCTCCGCGCACAAGACGGAGTACTGGGAGCCAAAATTTCCGGATCCGGGCTGGGGGACTGCGTCATCGCCCTGGGCAATTCGGATGCCGCGGTGATCGGCTATGAAAACATTCCCATCGAACTCGATACGCAAGGAGTGATTCTTGAAAGCTGATTCATCCACTATTGTCCGGCATCTGATTCCAAACCGAACGCCCGTCCGGGAGCAGGCCTCCGCCTACGCGCCCGCCAACATCGCGCTGTGCAAATACTGGGGAAAGCGCAACGAAGCGCTTAAACTCCCGCTCACCGGCAGTCTCTCAGTCTCTCTCGGCGCCCTGGGCACCCACATGCGGATACAGGTGGCCGACGGGGATCACTTCACCCTGTACGGAAAACGTCAAACCCCGGACAGCCCGGCCTACAAGCGGCTGTTTGAATTCATCGATCTGTTTCGGGAGTCCGGCACCGGTCTGGACATCGAAAGTCACAACACCATTCCCAT
Source organism: Kiritimatiellia bacterium (assembly GCA_040905625.1). Taxonomy (GTDB): domain Bacteria; phylum Verrucomicrobiota; class Kiritimatiellia; order SS1-B-03-39; family UBA6053; genus UBA6053. Next base: position 1,588 of record JBBDRC010000007.1, on the reverse strand, counting down.
GGGGGCGGGACTGGCCAGCAGTGCCGGCGCCTTTGCCGCCGCGGTGCTGGCATTGAACGAACTGTATGCATGGGACCTCGACCAGAAACAGCTCAGCATTTGCGCCCGGCTGGGCAGCGGCTCCGCCTGCCGCAGCGTCGCTCCTGGATTTATGGAATGGCTGCCGGGGGAACGGGAGGACGGACTGGACTCGTACGCGGTTCCGCTCACCCTCGACTGGCCGGAATTCCGGATCGGCATTCTCACCCTGTCCAAAAAAGAAAAAGCGGTCAGCTCCGGGGAAGGCATGACGCGCACCCTCCGCACCTCCAGCCTGTACGCCTCCTGGCCGGATCAGGTGGCCCGGGATCTTCCCCGCATCCGCGAGGCGGTGCAAAACCGGGATTTGATCCAACTCGGAGAAGCCGCCGAGCAGAACGCCCTGTCCATGCACGCCACCATGATCTCCGCCTGGCCTCCCCTGCTCTATTGGCAACCGGAATCCGTTCAGGCGCTGCACCAGGTCCACGCCCTTCGTTCACAGGGTCTATCCGTGTACGCCACCATGGATGCCGGACCCAACGTCAAACTCCTCTTCCACCGGGATCAGCAGCAGGATGTCACCAAGCATTTCCCCCACCTGACCGTCGTGGATCCGTTTGTTGGATCTGCCGGTTTTGCGAATGCCGAAACAGACCCTGTTTAAATATCTTGATTTTTGTACAAATATTTGTACGTTATATGCATGATGAACGTGGGAGAACTGTTAAATCCAGAGCATCCTGAGTTTAAACGATTGCAACAGGTTATGACGGCCGACACCCTTGCCACCCGAGAGCACTTGACATCCACACTGGATCGCAAAGCCAGGCAATTCATGAACTTTCACAGGGAAGCCACCAACATGATGATCCGCGCCAAACAGAGTCGACATGAACCTGCTTGAAGCCTTTGAAGCGATCGTAAAAGAATTACATATTGATTTTGGTTTCGGTCGGATACCCACTCTGACGGTGGAGGATGTGATACTCGCAAAACTATGTGCCATCCAATCCAAGGTGCGTCCAAAAGATTTGGATGACCTCGACTCCATTTTCACAGCCAAACCCGCAATGGACTGGAGCTATCTGAAAAGAGAGGCAGAACGAATGCAACTTAGACTCCCCTCCTCCGCCAAACCCTTTCTCCCGGATGTGCTCCGAAGACTGCTGCGAATTAATAAACATACCGAACGATTTCAAAAAGAACCCGATTGAAAATTTTAACCGAAATGAATGCAATCGGTACGACTATAAAGCAAAGCACAAATGCGGTAAAAAAGAAGATAACGAGGCCACGAAATAATCTTTCCGTCTCTTACTCCTATCTGCTCTCTGAATTGAACCAAGGTCATGATTCTGTCCATGTTACCGGTTGAGTAAAATCAGGAGGCCTGTAATTACTGATATACAAACCAAATTTTTAATTGGAGAGTTACATGTGAATATATTCATTATAATAGCTTTTTGCCTTTTCACTCAGTACAAAATTTACCGGGTCTGTGGGAAAGCGGCAGCTCCGCTCCCGCACTCCAAAGCGGCTGCGCCGCGCCAATTCTTCGCAACCCCGG
>JBBDRC010000006.1:0-2139 GCA_040905625.1 Kiritimatiellia bacterium | reverse complement strand
GAATCAGCGGCAGCACCGTGGTGGGGGCGAACGCGATTCTGGCCGGGCAGGTGGGAGTGGCGGGCCACCTCACCATCGGTGAAAAAGCGGTGGTGGGCGCCCAGGGCGGGGTGACCAAGGATGTGGAGCCGGGGAGCTATGTGTGGGGGACACCGGCCGCCGAGTTCAAAAAATACAGCAAAACTCTTTCGAACATCAATCGCCTGCCCAAACTCCAGGAAAGAGTGACCGCATTGGAACACAAGGTGAACAAATGAAAAAATTGAACATGTGGATCGTATCGGGGCTGGTCGTGTGGATGTCGGCGGGAATCCGGGGGGAATCACTGGTGATTCCGGAAGAGGGCTGGGTGCCCGAGCCCTCCCCGATGGCCTCTGAATGGGCGGAACCGGGAGGGCGCATGCGGGTGTTTGCCTCCCAGTATCCCAAGAGCTTCAATTACTACCTGGACAACAATGTCTTTTCGTCCAAGTTGTTCGGATATCAGTTCGAGAGTCTGATCAGCCGAAACGGGCTGACCCTGGCACCGGAACCCGGCCTGGCGGAGCGGATGGAGGTGTCGGAGGACAAATTGTCCTTCACGTTCACTCTGGATGCGGATGCGCACTGGAGTGACGGAACGCCCGTTACCGCCGATGATGTGGTCTGGACCTGGGAGGCGGTGATGAACCCCGCGCATTTGACCGGCCCCCACAAAGTGGGGCTGGACCGCTTTGAACCGCCGGTGAAAGTGGATGAGCGAACCGTGCGTTTCACCGCCAAGGAAGTTCACTGGGGTAACATCTGGGCGGCGGGGGGTATGACGATTCTGCCCTCTCGCTGGTGGAAGGATCAGGACTTCAACCGGGTTAATTTTGAATTTCCGGTGGTCTCCGGTCCCTACGAAATCTCCAAGTTGAACGAGCCCTCCTCCGTCACCCTGAGCAAGCGGGAGGATTATTGGGCCAGAGAGGACCCGCGCCTTCAGGGCGTGAGTAATTTTGACCGGATTGAATTTTTGTTTTATCCCGAGCGGGACCTCGCCTTTGACAATTTCCGGGCGGGCAATTTTGATGTGTTCGCGGTCTACACCGCCCGCCGCTGGGCTTCCGAAACGGCGGGGGGCGCCTTCGACGACAATTGGATTATCAAACAGGCGATCAACAATTCTCAGCCGATGGGCTTTCAGGGGTTCGCAATGAATCTGCGTCGGGACAAATTCAAGGATGTCCGGGTCCGCAAAGCCTTGGCGCATCTGTTGGATCGCGGGCGCATGAACGCCACTATCATGTTTAATCAGTATCAGTTGACCCCCAGCTATTTCCCGGATTTGTATCCGGAGGGGAATCCCCATCCTCTGATTGAATTCGATGTGGACAAAGCCCGGGACCTGCTGAAGCGGGCCGGATGGGAGGTGAACAAGGAGGGCCGCCTGTCCAAAGACGGAACCCGGTTCACCATCCATTTTCTTTCCCGCTCCGCAGACGCGGACCGCTTTTTGCTGATATATCGCGAGGCCCTCGAAAAGGTGGGCATTGATCTTACGATTGACCGCAAAGACTGGTCCGCCTGGGCCAAGGATATGGATGAATACAACTTCGATATGACCTGGGCGGCCTGGGGGGCGGGGGTGTTCAAAGATCCCGAAAGCATGTGGCACAGCAAATACAAGGATCAGCCCAGCGGCAATAACATTACGGGGTTTTCCAGCGAAGAAGTGGATGAAAAAATCGACAGCATCAAAGCTGAGTTCGATGTGGAAAAGCGGCATGAGGTGGTAAAAGAAATCGACGCGGTTCTGGCGGAACAGGTTCCCTACATTCTGCTCTGGCACACGGATTATGTGCGTCTGCTGTATTGGAACCGTTTCGGCACCCCGGATCATGTGCTGACCAAATACGGAAATGAGTCGGCTTCCGAATTTCTGTGGTGGACGGATCCCGACTTGAGCGCGGATCTGGAGGGGGCGAGGGCCAACGGTCTGAAACTGCCTCCCCGTCCGTCCCGGATCGAATTTGAGCAGGTATTCGAGGACACCACAAGTACCGAACCGCTTCGTTAAACGGGACAGATCATGAATCGCCTGCAGTATTTCGCTTCGCGATTGGTCCTGGTCGGTGTCAGTTTCATCGGCATTATTCTGGTGACCTTTCTGTTCAC
>JBBDRC010000005.1:0-2160 GCA_040905625.1 Kiritimatiellia bacterium | reverse complement strand
TGCGCCACTCACAGCACGCGGCGCCCCCGCCGCAATACCCATGGATGACGGCTATTGGCTTGGCTTAAAGCATCCGCAGGGTTGTTCATCCATCTTCCATTCGCGGGATGGCAAGGCCATATGCGGGGTTTTCTCTCTTACCTGTATACTCTTTGATTGCGGATGAAATCCGTGTCAGGACTCTTCGGTGACGATTTTTTCGGAAGTGACCCTCATCTTTTTCAGATTCCGGGAAACGTCTTCCACCATCTCCGGCGGTCCGCAGACATAAAACGTCTGACCCGAATCTTCGCCGTGTTTTTTCAGAAATTCGAGATCGATACGCCCGTGTTCGGCCCCGGGCACCTCCTCCTTCGTGAAGGTCAGCAGCAGGTTGCCGTCCGTCACTTCCTCCAGTTCTTTCCGCAGAAACAGATCTTTTTCGGTGTGATTGGAGAAAAACAGCCGGTTGACTCCGCTGTCCGGTTTTTTCGCCTGATTCCGCAGGATGGCGAGAAAAGGGGTGAGTCCGGCGCCGCCGGCGATGAACGTGCCGGGTCCCTGAAAGGTGATCGCGCCCCAGGGATCTTCAATCAATAAATTGTCTCCCTCCTGCAGACGGTCAATCGCGGCGGTTACGCCTTCATGGTCAGGATAAATTTTGATGGTGAATTCGAGATGAGCCTCTTCGGGGAGGGAGGTGAAGGTGAAAGGACGCTTCTCCTCCCGCATCTCCTCCTGATCGACCGCCACCAGCGTGGCCTGTCCCGGCTTGAACGTGTACTCGTCCGGCTTTTCCGTAACGATACGCCGGACATTGTGATTGAGCGATTCAATTTTTTGAATGGTGATGGATTTCATCAGGAGGTCTCCTTGTGTTTATCGGTTCACATGCACCCGATCCGTCAGTCGATCAGGCCCATCTTTTTTCGTTTGCGGTAGAGGGTGGCGGTGTCGATGCCCAGGGTGTCCGCCGCGGCCTCCAGACTGTCGGACTGATCGAGCACTTTTTGGATATGAAGTTCGGTCAGGGTGTCCAGAGAGATCGGATGACCCGGTCCGGGACGAACAGGCGACACAATGGAAAGTTCAGGAGGCAGGCTCTCAATGCCGATGGGGGAGGACTCGGCCAGAATCACGGTGCGCTCAATCACGTTGCTCATTTCCCGCAGGTTGCCCGGCCAGGGATAATGGAGCAGGGTTTCCCGGGCCTCTTCACTGAAGGTCATTTCTCCGCGCTCGTGGTGTCCGCTGTAGAATTTCAGATAATAGTCGATTAAATCGGGCAGATCCTCCATGCGTTCCTTCAGAGGAGGCATGTGCACGGAGATCACGTTCAGGCGATAGAGCAGATCTTCACGAAAATTTCCGTCGGCGATTTTATCCGCAATCGGGCAGTTGGTCGCCGAGATCACCCGGATGTCGGCGGTGCGCTCTTTGGTCTCCCCCAGACGCTCGTATCTCATTTCCTGCAACAGGCGAAGCAGGCGGGGCTGAATTTTAAGCGGCATATCCCCGATTTCGTCCATAAACAGGGTCCCGGTGTCGGCGACATGCACTTTGCCCCAACTTTCGTTCACCGCTCCGGTAAACGCCCCCCTGACGTGACCGAATAATTCACTTTCCAGCAGGTGTTCCGACAGACTCGGACAACTGACGGTGACGAAGGGTTGTTCCTGTCGCGGACTGCGCCGATGGATTTCGCGGGCCAGCACGGATTTACCGGTTCCGCTGGGACCCAGCAGTAAAACGCTGGCATCCGTTTCCGCCGCGCGAAAAGCGATGTCGAAGGCCCGCTGGGTTTTCGCGTTTTTGGAGTGAAAAATCAGATCGCCAAAACCCGGATTCCCCGGACCCGTCGGGTGGGACGTTGACCTTTCTAATGTGTTTTTGGGCCTGTTTTTACTCTTTTCCTCAAGTTCGCTTAATACCTTCTTGAGATCACCCGGCGCAAACGGTTTTTGGATGTAGTCCTGCGCATGTTTTTTCATTGAGGTCACCGCCGCCTCCACCGTGGTATGCTCCGCGCAGACAATCACCGGGACTTCGGGGTATTTCGCTTTCAATTCATCCACATGGGACAGATCCTCGTTTTTTCCGAAGCGCTGGCTGACAAATATCGCGCCGATGTCGGATTCCTCATTCATGATGCGGTGAATCTGACGGGACGAAACCGCGGGA
>JBBDRC010000004.1:0-2163 GCA_040905625.1 Kiritimatiellia bacterium | reverse complement strand
CCACGTGTTCGATCATGCGGTAATAGGCCCATATATATTCCCGCCATGCCTGTTCATCGAAATCACCCACAGGGAAGGTTGGACTGGCTTGATAGGATTTTCGTAACAGGGTGACGGCTTCCGGCTCATCCTCTTGAGGCGCGGAGTTGGGTTTCATGGGTGGGAGTTGATCCAGGGGAGGCGGATCGCTGAGGAAACCATCCGGAAGGGCGCCTCGTTTTCCTCTGGCCCATTCGCAAATATTATGGGGATTGTTGTAAGAGGCCACGAGGAAAAAGGGACGGTCGCGCGTTTCCTGCAAAAATTCTTTCGCTTTTGTGGAATTGAGGAGGTCCGCACCGTTCGAAAGATTGTTGGTGCAATAACGAAAACCATGAGCCGATGTATCCTTCACCGGGTAGGGGAGATGCCATTTGCCGACGTATCCGGTATCATAACCCGCATCCCGCAGCAAAGTACCCATACAGGGAAAGTTTTTCATGTCCCGTTTGAAATCACCATTCGAAGTTATCCTGGTTTGGTGCGGATAATAGCCGCAAAACATCGCGGTACGTGACGGTCCGCACAGCGGATGGGGACAATAGGCCTGGTTGAAGCTCAGCCCGCTCTCCGCGATACGGTCCATGGCGGGAGTCCGGATAAACTTCCCGCCCGTTTCATGGCTTGTGGTGCCGGCCGACTGTTGATCGGTCATAATCAGCACGATGTTGGGTGGTTGTTGCTTTTTCATGGTTAAACAGGTGTTTTTTTAATAAAAACAGGCCCTTCAGCAGGGAGTAAATAAGATTCATCATTTTATAGCGCAAAACCTGTTGACTTTAAAGTAAAAAATGTTAAAAAGTGTTATAGTGTTGAGGCTCAGACATAAATTCGGTGTTCCGCGCTATCCGAAAAATCTTGATTATGTGTTAAACTTAAAAGGAGCAAATATGTTGAAATGCAAAAATAAGTCCGGCATCAGGTTACGTTTATCCTGTGCATCCTTTGGAATGGCAGGCTTTGTGTTGTTTGCCTTTCCTTCTGTTCTGTTTGGCGCGGGGGTTGAGGTTGACCCGCAAAAAAGTGTTATTGTGCTCACTCAACCCGGGGATCCATCTCTTTCCCTGGCGGCCGATGAGTTGCAAAAACATTTGGAACTCATCACCCGGGTACGCATTCCTATCGTCGAGGGGGGCGAAGCAGCCAACGATCTCTACCGATTCCATGTGGGCGAACGTGCTCCGGGTGAAATGGAGGAGGCGGGATCGAAAGAATCCCGCTGGGTGATTGGAGAGAAGGCAGGTTATTTTGACGGTGATACCACGGGGTATGTGCATGGCACGTTGTTTGCGGTTTACAGCTTTCTGCAGGAACAACTCGGGATTACCTGGATTGAGCCGGGGGATGAAGGTATCGTTGTGAAAGAAAAACCATCCCTGCTTTTGGAGACGGGGAGTTTCAGTTGGACACCGGAATTGGTATTCAGGAAAATTCGTCAGGGCATCCGGAAAGATCAACCGCATCGACCGATCGGGCGGCCGGCGACCGACGATTTCCTTCTCACCATGGAGGAACACAACAACAATGTCGCTGAAGTGGAACTCTGGCAAAAACGCATGCGCATGGGCGGATCACGACCCGGCGGCGGCCACGCGTTCAACAATTGGTGGGACAAATACGGCGAGACGAATCCGGAATATTTCGCCCTGAACAAATTCGGCAAGCGTGAACCCGTGCCGTTGGCGAAAGGCCCGAAACGAAGTAAGGAGTTTATTAAAGTTTGCCCCAGCAATCCCGAGGTTGCTGCACAAATCATCGAAGACTGGATTCCCTACAAAAACATCAGACAATATATCAGTACCGGGCCAAACGACGGCAGCAACTATTGCCGCTGCCCGGACTGCATGGCGCTTGATGTCCGCCGGCCGGGCGAGGAGTTCCCGGGGCATTTGACCGATCGATACGTCCATCTTACCAATATCGTGGCCCGCAATGCCCGCGAACACCGCCCGGATGCTTACGCCGCGTTATACGCCTATTTGGCCACCCTCGAACCGCCGCGTCAGCTAAAACTCGAATCGAACGTCGTTGTCCATATCGTTCCCTATGTTGTGCCGCTTAAAGTGTCCGTGGCCCGCGACCTCTTCGAAGGCTGGAAAAACGCAGGTGCGACCAAACTGGCGC
>JBBDRC010000003.1:0-13258 GCA_040905625.1 Kiritimatiellia bacterium | reverse complement strand
GAATTTTTCCGGCCCGAAATCGGCGGTCCCACTCTGGAGGATGTGCTGATTGACGGGGGAGGCCCGGATTTATTTTTGGAGCTGGATCTGTATTGGATCGAGCACGCGGGGTACAACTGCGCCCGAATTCTGGAGCGCTGCCCCGGACGGGTGCCCGTGATCCACCTCAAGGACAAGGAAGTGGTTGAAGGCAAAAATGAAACCCGCATGGCACCCATCGGGGAGGGGAACATGGACTGGGACGGCATCATTGCCGCCTGTGAAGTGGCGGGTGTCCGCTGGTACGCGGTGGAGCAGGACCAATGCTTCCGCGATCCCTTCGATTGCCTGCGCTCCAGTTACGAGTTTCTGAGGTCCAAAGGGTTGTAAGATGACCCGGCCCCATATTCTGCTCATCACCACCGATCAGCAGCGCTATGACGCTCTGGGCATCAACGGCAATCGCGAGCTGCAGACCCCGAATCTGGATTGTCTCGCCGCGAACGGTGTCAATTTTGAACGATGTTACAGCACCTGTCCGGTGTGTATTCCCGCCCGGCGCACCCTGATCAGCGGCCAGCATCCCTTCACTCATGGACTGCGGAAATACACGGATGGACTGGAATGGGATCCTCCCTTCACCCTGCCCGGCATTCTGAGTGACGCGGGATACGAGACCCGCCTGATTGGAAAATTGCATCTTCATCCGCAGGGAAAGCGGTACGGATACGATCACATGCTGCTGAGTGAAACCAGTAACTCCCGGCCCGCGTCCGAGACCCAGCACCGCAATGATTATGTGCGCTGGTTAAAGCAAAACGGGATTGACGAGCACCCGCATTTCCACGGAATCAACGGGAATGGACGTTTGGTGTCGAATTGGCCACTCGAGGATCGGTTTCACCACAACAACTGGCTGGCCAGGGAGGCGACCCAATATTTATGTGATGACCGGGACCCCTCAGCTCCCTTTTTCCTGCATCTGAGCTTTTTTCATCCCCATCCTCCCCTGGTGCCGCTGAAAGAGTACAACGACCGCTACGACCCCGGGTCTATGGAGGCATCGAGCATGGGCAAATGGGTCCCCGATCTTCCGACGCGACCGGGGACAGCGCCCGACAGTGCGCTGGGTCCGTTTGATCCCGAGGTCATGCAACGGGCCAGAGCGGGCTATTATGCCCTGATCAACCACATTGACGATTGTGTGGCGCATGTACTCGAGCGGTGGCAGGAATACGGAAACCCCCGCGCCAAAGAACCACTCTATATTCTGTACAGCTCCGACCACGGGGAAATGCTTGGGGATCACCATCTGTTCCGCAAGAGTCTTTGTTATGAGGGGTCCAGTCATATTCCCTTTTTTATCGGGGGAAGCAACGTGGATATTCAACCGGGCCCCAGTCGTGAACTGTGCTGCTGGGAGGACGTGTTGCCCACCATCGCCGATTTGGCGGGTGTGAAGCTTCCCGGTCCGGTGGATGGACGTTCGCTGGCGGCTCTGCTGCGGGGAGAGCCGGATGAAGAATGCCGTGACCACCTCACCGGAATGTGTCATGGACAGGTTGACAATTATTTTCAGGTGCGCGGACCGCACAAATACATCTGGTTTCCCAAAACCAACGAGGAGCAGTTGTTTAACCTGGAGGAGGACCCGAAAGAGCTTCACGACCTCTCGGGGAACGAAAAGCTGCTGATTCCCTTCCGTCACTCGATGGCGGAGGAACTGGAAGAGGCGGATAAATTGCATTCGCAGTGGGGGGCAACCTATGATCCCTCACAGCTTGTCCCATGCAACAACCGGCCACCGCTTGCCATTTACGGCAAAGAGAGGTAATCGAAGCTGTGCTTCAGCGATGTGCCGGTGGAGCAAAAGCTGACAGGTATTCTCAACCGGTACTCCGCCGGCGGATTCGCGGGGAAGAAATTTCATGTGCACATGCCGAATTTGTTTTTCCGGGTCGGGGTTTTCGATTCGATTCATCAACAGGGTAAACACTTCATGTGCCACGTCGTCTTGCATCCGGCCAAGGGTGGCAAGCGGGGGGGGGCAGACCAATCCGGTCGGCGCGTTATTGAGCACGATAATCGCGATATCTTCAGGAATCCGGATACCCCCGTCCTGAAGTTCCCGCATGACGTAAAGGGCGCCTACATCGTTTACACAAAAGATCGCATCCATAATGGAGACGCGTTTGCGCCCGCTGTTTGCAAAATGCGCCACCACATCCCGAATCGCATCATATCGGTCATGAACAACGATATCACCCGGAAATTCAGGAACCTCCTCACGGGAGACCGCCACCACCGCGGGAATTTCCTCCAAAGCGTTGAGTACTTTTGGATGCCGGAGGAGTGGGGAATCGAATGCAGAAACAACGCGTCCACACTGTGCCCGGCTAATTCGTGGATCTCCTGACAAAGAACGTCCAGATTCTGAGTGGACGGAGCCGAGTGTAACTACTCAGGAGGGTAACTGACAAGATTTATCGGAACGTTCCGGAGATTTTCTGCTGAACGCCGGAAGAGGAGGCAACGGATTCTGCGCATAGCCTTCATCCAAAATCTGCTGATATCTTCCCTCAAAAGCCTGGATCAGCGTTTCAATCAGCAGGAACGATGAGTGGAAGCGCGTGATCGACGAACGCGATGTCATTGAAAGATGCTCAAATGTCTGGGGCTCTGGCAACAAGGCGTTCGGTTGGATCCCCAACGTCAGAGCGGCACCGACCCGCCACCCGGGGGCTGGGTCTCTCACTCTCGCTCTCTCTCAGCGCAAAAAGCGATTTCCTATCCATTATCATCAATCAGGCGGACGAACGCCTACCGCCCCATCCAACCGCCGTCGACCAGCATTACATGCCCCTGCATGTATTTGGAGGCTTCAGACGCGAGAAAAACCACCGGCCCTTTAAAGTCATCCGGATTCCCCCAGCGGCCTGCAGGGATACGTGCAAGAATTTGCTCACTGCGTACCGGATCGTCCTGCAGTGCCTGCGTGTTGTCGGTCGCTATATATCCCGGGGCAATCGCATTCACGTTGATCCCTTTCCCGGCCCATTCGTTGGCGAGAGCTTTGCACAACTGTCCCACCCCGCCTTTGCTTGCCGCATAACCAGGCACCGTAATGCCTCCCTGAAAAGTCAGCAGGCTGGCCGTGAAAATTATCTTTCCCGCTCCCCGCCCGATCATGTCTTTGGCAAACTCCCGACTCAAAATGAATTGCGCGCTCAGATTGATTTCCATAATATTATCCCAGTAATCATCTGAGTGCTCCACCGCCGGTGCCCGCAAAATACTCCCGGCATTATTCACCAGAATATCCACCGGCACTCCAGAGGAGTTGACGGATTCAATAAACGTATACAGCGCTTTGCGATCCGAAAAATCAGCCGCATAGCCGGTGAAGGAACGTCCCAGCGCGGTGACCGCTTTTTCCACATCACTGCCCGCGCTTTCCAAAGTTGCACTCACACCGATAATGTCCGCACCCGCTTCAGCCAGGCCGATGGCCATGGCTTTGCCGATTCCGCGTTTGCAACCGGTCACCAGCGCGGTTTTCCCGCTCAAATCAAACATCATATTCGTATTCATTCTTTATTTCCTCATTCGGTTTTCTGTTTCTTAAAACGTTGGCAGGCACTCCACCCACGATTGACCAGGGGGGCACATCTTTGGTCACCACCGCCCCCGCCGCAATCACCGATCCGGTGCCAATCCGCACCCCGCAGGTGATCACCACCCGCCCCGCAATCCATACGTCATCTTCAATGATGATGGGTTTATGAATCAAGCCCTGTCCACTGATTGGCACATCGGTTCGTTCAATGACATGATTCCCGCCGATCATCTGCACGTTGGGTGCGATACGCACATGATTGCCAATTTGAATTCGGCCATCCGGATGGTCCCGGGTGCCGTATCCGATGAGCATGCTGTTCATCTGCACCGAACAGTTTTCCCCCATCTCCACATTCCCCTGAATCACCGCTCCACATGCCACGCTGCACTTCGCCCCCAGCTTAATTTTTCCCTGACGCGGATGAATCCTCGCCTCGGGACTGATTTTCACATCCTCCCCTAAAATCACATAAGGCCGATGGCGCAACACCTGCTTTTTACCCCACCATAATGCGAACTTTCCACCCCGGCTTTCCAGATCCAACAAGCTGTTGCCGCGGGTGACCCAGTTCCAAAAACTCATGACCCCACCTGTATTTCCACCAGGCGCGCCAGGCCGTCCGCCGGCAAACTGTTGCAAAGTATTTTGTCCCCCGCCTGATTGAATACCGGATGATGACACACCCGATACGGATTCCGGCCCGCCTGCTCCTTTTCGCCTGTGAATTTAGGCAGCGGCACCCGGTCGATCTCCAGCCCGGTCTTTCGTGAAATAAAGACCACCGCCCCGGATTCACCGGCATTTTCGTCAGTCACAATCACATCCGAATCTGCAGGACTCACGGAAGGATGTCCGCCACTGTGATGGTCACTCAGCCACTTGTAGCCCGTACCGTCATATCGAACCTCCGCCAGACAAAGTTTTCCGGTTTCCGGATGCGGCCCATAACCGATCAGATGTTCGCCATCCGGCTGCCAGCCCCAGTGAACCCCCGAACGCCCAAAACTGAGATCCATCGCCAGGTGAATTTCCCTGAGATCGCGGTCGGAAGTGAAAACGTAAGCGATCCGGGGTTCCCCCCTGCTTTTATCCACACAATGATTGCCAAAATAAAATAAAAACCGTTTGCCATCGGGTGCCCAGCGCACACAATAGGTCATCAATGTCAGCGCATGACTGTTGCGATCCGCGACCCGCAATTTTTCCACGTCCGGATGGGCATTTAAAATTTCTTCTGTACTCAGACAAACCCGATTCAAAGGCGGATCAAATTTCATTTCCACCAACCCATGCTGATGGCGTGCCTCAAAAGGGACCGGCGAAAACGCGGGCTGATACCCGCCTCCTCCATAACCCGCGGCATAAAGCATCCCGTGCCCGCCGGAAAGTCCGGGTTCCCCCAATGGAGAGATACCTTCCAGATTCCCCTCTGCCCGAATCTCCCCCCCACCGGCCAAATCGCGTTTGACCACCATGGGCTTTTGATGAGAGCCCGCTTCATAATAGACCGATTTTCCATCCGGAGACCAGCTCTGCCATTTACCTGTATGCCAAAACCCGGGTGTGACCGCTTCCCCGCCAAACCGGTCCAGCACCGCACCCTCCTCAGACAGCACCAGGACTTCGCCCATCCGGGTTTCCAGATCGGCTCCCGCCACCAGGATTCGGCCTGATCCATCCGGCGCATACGGACACAGGGTGTAGTATCCATGCACACACCAGCGGTCAGGGACCGGAAGTTCGCGCGTAATCAGCTGCATTGAATTAACACTTTCATAGAGTCGGGTGCGGCATCCAGCCCTTCAAAGGCGGACTGAATATCGGCCAGAGGCACCGTGCGGGTGATCATTTTCTCCAAAGGCAGTGCGCCCTCCGCAATCAGGCCAAGGGCTTTTTCATAATCCTCCGGCTCATAGACCCTCGCCCCTTTCATTTGTAATTCCTTCCAGAAAAACTGAAAAAGGTTGATCTCCACCGGTTTGGGATAAATCGCCACCACCACTATCCGTCCACGAATGGCCAGCAGGTCCGTCATGGAGGCTGCGGCCGCTTTGGCACCGGAAACCTCAAACACAAGTTCCGCACCGGATCCACCCGAACGGGACTGACATTCAGTTACCATATCACATTCCACCGGATTCAGTGCTTCAAAACCCAGCGAACGCGCAAACGCCAGACGGCTTTCGTTCAACTCCGCCAGAATCACCTTCGCCCCGGCGGCCCGCGCCACCAACGCCACCAGCAATCCGATAGGACCGCCCCCCAGCACCACCGCCAGTTCGCCTTCTTTAACTTCAGCCAATCGCACGTCGTGACAGGCGACAGCCAACGGCTCACACAGTGCGGCCACTTTAAGATCAACCCCCGCAGGAACTTTATGCAAAACAAATGCGGGCACGGTCCACGATTCCTGAAAGGCACCCGGTGAATCAATGCCGATAAATTTCAGTCCTTTGCAAATATGGCTGTGTCCCCGGTCCGCCTCAGTTTCTGCACGGTTATCCAGAGGCCGCACCACCACCGCATCCCCGACTTCGAATCCAGTCACGTCCTCGCCGATTTCCGCCACTGTGGCCGACGCTTCATGCCCTATGGTTTCCGGAACCGCCACCCGTGCATCCATCGCCCCGTGATAAATATGCATATCGGTCCCGCAGATGCCACAGTAGGCCATCTTCAGCCGTACTTCGCCGGGTCCCGGCTTCGACGGCTCAGCCTCTTCCACAGAAAAATGTTTATTGCCTTGGTAAAAAGATGCTTTCATATGCGTTCCATCGTGTCGGGGGTTGTTCGATACCGCCGTCCACTGACGGCTTCGGTTATTTCAAATTGATCATCGTCTTTTAAACTGAGCTGCCAGCATTCGGTGCCGCCCGGACTTTCCAGCACTGCATCCGTGCCTTCCCGCTCAAGCAAATGCCACCCCGCGGTTTTTCCGTAATCGTCAAAACAGACCGCATGAATCATGGTCCGTTCGCACTGAGGCTCCAGTTCAACCCACTGCATCATCCAGGCCGATCCGGCCGCCCCTTCGCCCAGCTGACCAGGCAGCGGATGATACGCGTCGTGCACATAACTGTACTGCGGCCCCTCAAGTTTTGCGCCTCCCAAATTGAAAATTTTCATGCCAACCCCGTTCCGGCGCGCCACCAGCCGGTCGGGAGGCACCGGCTTCAGATCCAGTACGCCGTCACGGTTGTTGAGCATCCAGTGCCAGCGGGTTTTCACTTCAGTCTCCGCCACAATCCGGTCAACCACAAACAGCGTGTTCGATCCACACATCACCCAGCTGCGCACAAATTCCCGAAGGGGTTCACCATAGGCGGCCGCCGCATCTGATTGAATGATCCGCACATCATCCAGCGACAGGGATAAGTTTCTGGTTGCGCCCCGACGCACCGGGTCGGAACAAACATCCGTTTCCGGATCAATTTTCCGTTTTTCCGGGAGTTTCTGTACAAGCTCCCCTTTTCCGGGAACAGAAAACGAACAGGTGTTGTGCGAATCCGAACGCATTTCCACTTCCAAATGCACTTTGGAACGATAACAGGAATGCCCGGGATCAATCAGCAGGCGTTCCTGCCGGTGCGCGAGAATAAAACTGTTCAAATCCTGATGCTGGTGACCCAGACAATTCAAAGGTTCGCCTCCGCCATGGATGGCCAACACAGTCTGCCCCCGCCATCCGTCCCGGGCGATCACATCGCCGTTCGAAAATCCCTCCACCAGCGTAAGCCCCGCATCCCGGGGAGACAGGGACGCTGCGGCCTGCGGCCAGAGCGTAAGTGACAAAAAGCCGAAATCATTCACAAAACCAAAGCTGGCCAGGTCATGCGGCCCTTCATTGGCAATGGGCAAATAGGTCTCTTCAAACAGCCAGCGGGCCAGTCCGGCCTCCTGAGCAAAGGCATCCCCGCCCCGCGCAGCCACATGCAGCAACAGATCGGCAGAGGGTCGGAAAATCGCCGCGGAATCATTAAAGTTCGCCGCGCGGGCACGCGGCACCTGCCCCCAGCCGCTAAGGGTCTTGCGATAAAAGTGGGAGGCGGCCTGCCAGCGGGGCTGATAAACCATCGGCTTGAGTGAAAGATCTTTCATCCCGGCCCGGGTCAGTGCCTCATAGGCCAGCATCATGGAAAAAGCCGCATAGTTTCCATATTGAAGCGATTCACCATAGCTGCCATCCTCCTGAAACATTCCGCAGCACGTTTCATAGTGACGCTTTGCCTCCTGCATCACCCCCTCATCCCCCAGCACTGCCGCCGCAACCGCAAGCCCGGCCGTCAATACCGACCGCCAGTTCATGAAGATTTGATTGTGCTGTAAATAACGGAGACAAAGCTCCATGCCCTTTTCCCGCAATCCGCTGCGGATTTCCTTCCGTTCCGCATCCGTAAACACATCGCCCGCCAGGTCAAGCACCACGGCCACCCCCCAACTTAAATGCGCGGTCTCCAGATGACCCGTCGCATCCGCACTGTGATTACGGAACCAGGGCCCCACCCAGTCGGCAATGGGCCGCCGGACGATCTCCAGCGTGGCCGCCCGCAGCCAGGCATCCAGTTGCGGATTCGGTTTGTATGCGTGCATCATGGCCGCATCGCTCAAATATTCTCCTGCATGATGCCACCAGTCACTGGTGGTGTTCCGGTCGGAAAGACCGGGGGAAGCGGCCCGATCCGACACCCGGGCATTCAGACCCCAAAACAGGCCTTGCGCCACTTCGCATTTTTTGCGCAACGACAGAAAATGATCCCGTTCGGTTTGACTGAGGAAAAGTGCCATGAGTTACCGTATCGCTGTAAGGTCGATATCTTTGATCAATACGCCGGCAGGCTGCGAAACCACAAACACAATAATTGCGGCCACCTCTTCCGGTTTCAGAAATTTACTGCGGTCAATATCCCGTCCGTCCCAATAAGCGGTATCCACACCGGAAGGGGAAACCATGGAAACCCCGATCCCGTCTTTAGCCACCTGCTGCTGCAGACCGGAGGTATAACCATTGAGGCCGTGTTTACTGGCGCAATATAACGGCGCTCCCGGATTTGCCACTTTGCCCACGATGGAGGAAACATTAATAATGTGTCCGGATTTCCGTTCTTTCATTCCCGGCAATACCGCGCGGCTGCACAGAAAAACACCGGTGACATTGGTTTCCATAATCGCACGGAAGTCCTCTATTGAGCAGGTTGCCAGATCCGTGGCAAAGCCCACCCCGGCATTATTCACGAGGAAATCAATCTGACCCCATTCCGCATCTATTTCCGAAAATGCTTTCGCCACAGCCGCTTCGTCACACACATCCGCCGCCACGCATAACACCGAGCCCTTTTGTTTGAGCGGCGCCGCCACCGCTTCCAGCTTCTCCAGGCTGCGTGAAATCAAAGCCACTTTGCATCCCAGGTCCACAAACTGCGCCGCCGCCGCCGCCCCAATACCACTTGACCCACCGGTAATCACCACCACTTTATCTTTTAAATCTTTCATTTTTTCTCTTTATTTTATTTTTTCGTATAAATTCCTAAAGGTCATTCATCACTCATCCGCCATCACTCATCCGCCATCATTTAAAAATATCCGCCTTTGGCGACAATCTCGGTGGTCGACATTCCCGACTCCACCCACTTTTTCAATTCATTCTCACTCTCGGCGATTTCTTCGGCTCTGATCAGGACCTCCACCGCCATTTCCCTTGGGACCACGATGGCACCGTCAATGTCTGCAAACACGATATCGCCGGGAACCATTTCCACATCGCCAATCCGAATCGGGACCTGCCAACCGCTGATCCGGAACCGGCCCAGCATACCATTTGAAGAGCGATATTTCACAAACACCGGAAATTCCTGCGGCAGCACCCGGTCCGTATCGCGCACGCCGCCATCCAGAACCGCACCCCGGCACCCACGTCGTTTTGCGGCCATAGTCATCACTTCCCCCCACTGCGCCGACTCCTCATCTCCACTGGTGTCCCAGACCACCACCGAATCCCGGGGGATGGATTCCAACATCTCCGCCCGTTCCTTCATCTCATCTTTAATCAGCAGACTCTTCGCACCCTTAATGGTGAAGATCGGCCCTGCGACTTTCATGTGGTTTTCCAGAGGCAGAATATTGTTCGGCAGAGTTTGGTGGGTCAGATTCTGCTCACGGAGCACGTCATTCACCGCCGCCGTAAACAGTTTCTCATAACGCTCACACAATTCCTGATCGGAAATTGATAATTCGCAAAGCTCCCGGCCCTCCGCCCGGCGGGCCTTCAGCTTGTCCAACTCCATCTTCACTTCATTACTCATAATTTAAATCTCCTTTAGCTTTTCAATTCCCAGACGGGCCGCCTGACCAAAACACAAGACCATGGGTCCGAACGCATGCGGGTCATTGACCACCGCCGGCATCGCCGCATATTCCAGTTTACTTCCTCCCCCCGGACATAAACACCCTTTGCAGGTGTGGAAAACATCGTAATCGGCATTGATATAAATCAACAGGCCCCGCAGTCCCTTGCGGAAGGCCGCCTCCCAATGGGAGTCCGCAATCCCGGCATCAATCCCCGCACCCAAAGCGTATAACAGCAATCCGCTGCCGGAAGTTTCCACATACGAGGCCGGCTTATGCGTATTCCAAGTCATCTCCTGATGCCAAAGCCCCGCTTCATCCTGGAAATTCAACGCGTGATTCAATAAATCTTTAAACCGGGTCACACTTTCCGCTTTATGTTTATGACCTGCAGGCAACTGACAGGCCAGCTCGGTCAACGCATACGCGCCCCAGCCGTTTCCCCGGCTCCAGTGATCTTCGGACAGTTTACCCGGACCATTGAATCCGCGGGACTGATGCAACAGTCCCGTTTCGGTATTGCCAAAGATATCCACCATTTTGAAGGTCTGCTGCACGCCTTCTTCAATATACTTTTCTTCACCCAGGGCCAGGCCCGCAAAAAGGAGAAAAGGGGTCACCGCAAACGCCACATCAATCCAAATTCGCCCTTTCTCCCCGTGAATCATTTCCAGAATGCCCGCCGGATCTTTGGGCGCATCGTTCACAATCTCATCCGCATAAAAGCGCACGGGTTCTTCAGCTTGCGGCAACAGGCCTTTATAGAGCATCCAGGCGGTGGCATTTCCCCCGCAACGGTAATTGGGAAAATTACAGGGGAAATCCAGTTTACCTGTCACGAACGGGTTCAATTCCTCTAAAATCCGCGATAAAGTTTCCGGCGTTCCACTCGACGCAGCCAAACGGGACAGTCCGTGCAAGGTGACAATTCCTGTGTAATGACCCAGGTTGCCCGACACCGTTTTGTGTTTGAGTGCCAGCGCATCCGCAAATTCCATAGTGTTTTGTGACATTTGTTTTACCATGCGCCGAGTATACCAAAGGCCCCAATGAAGGTCTATAGCGGCAATTGATCTAATTTGCATTATTTTGACTTTTCTAAAGACTTACAGTATTCTTACCCATTACTCTTCACCCATCCGCCATCTAACATGAGCTACTCCAGCCACGCCGTCGACCAGCTCGGTCCCCCGTTCCGACTCTCGGATGAAATCGTTTTTCTGCTTCCGAAAGCCGGAAATCTGTCCATTCGAAATCAGTATTACAAATTACTGCTGGTGCTTGAAGGAGATGCCGAATTTGAGATTGAAGGCCTGACAGGAAGGCACCCTATCCGTCAGGGGGATATTTTCTGTGCGCCTCCGCGGGGCAATCATGTTTATTACAATGCGCACCCCCACAAAGCACAACCGCTGCATGTGATCCGGATTTTTTATGATATCCAGGCCGGTAACCCGCCCCGGCCTGAAATTGATTTTGGTGATTTTGTCCAACACCACTTCCAGGAAGTCCTTCATCTCCATGACGGCATGGATGCCCGTCTGCAAAGCCTTGTTCGGGAATTCCGGGATGAAACTGAAAACCGTCTGCCGGGTTTCCGCCACCGCCTCCGGGCAATTTGTACGAATTTGACCATTGAATCCGTTCGCAAATTACGTCCGAACCCTCCCCATTCACCGGCGGTCGGTTCGCCCGGCGGCGATCAGATTGTCATGGCCGTCCGTGAATATATTCTCAAACATTATCAGCAACCGCTCACTCTGGGTGAAATCGCCTGGCATGTGGGCAAGGGCGAAGAACATCTTGCCCGGCTTTTCAAACGGCAAACCGCTCAAAGCGTATTTGATACGGTTCGGGAAGTACGGGTCGATGCCGCCAAAACCCTCCTCCCCAATCCCGCCCTCAGCCTCACCCATATCGCCGAACGCTGCGGATTTAATTCACTGGCCTACTTCAGCCGCAGTTTTAAACAGATGACCGGGATGCCTCCGTCCCAATACCGCGCCCACACCCTGAACGCCAAACGGAAGTTTCCCTGATGGGGCTTCAGAACTCATCGTCCTCTTCACTCATTACCCTGCTTTGCGATCCTTGCGGCTTTGCGTGAGACTTACAGAACGCAAAGAAATGGACGTGGGGCATTTGTACTTATAATGGAAAATTTTCACATGGGTTCAATTGTGGCCATCAATTCATCCAGGGGCGCCGTGACCAGTCCCACACAGGAACTGAAGGGGGCGGTGCTGAAGACGGATATGTGCTTTACCAGGCGCCCGCAGGAAGTGTGTGGGAAGATAACGCCCGCCTACGATTTGCGGCTCAGCCGATTAGGTGGGTGAGCGCGGGCTGGAGGTCTTCGCGGATGTACGTGTGCACGCCCTGCATGGCGGCCTCGTCTCCGTCGAGCACCTGGGTGGATTGGGCCAGAAGTTGTTGCAGGTACCCCCGCAATTTGCTTTCATCGAGATGGGCGGCGGAGACGATGCCCCGCGCGGCATCGGTGCCCAGAGTTTTACCGGAGCGTTTGTCTTCGGTGCGGGTGTCGAGAATATCGTCGGCCAGTTGGTAGACCGTTCCCAGCAGGTACCCCGACTCCTTGAGAGAGGCGACCCGCTGCGGATCGCCGTCGCCCGCGATCATGGCGGCGAAGGCGAACAGGGCTCCGGTTTTGCGGCGGGCGATACTTTGGCAGAGTTCCAGCCGGGAATCGGAGCCGTTAAACAGCAGTTCCTGCTCTGATTCGGCTTCGCAGACCTCCCCGGTCAATTTGACCAGATCGTGGGTGTAGCGTCCGTCCGCCACCCGGCAAATCAGGTCAATGGCCTTGAACAGCAACAGGTCTCCCAGCAAAATGGCGCCGGCACTGCCTTTCTCCACCCAAAAGGTGGGCATGCCACGGCGCAGCACCCCGCCATCGATCACATCGTCGTGAAGCAGACTGGCGGTATGGATCATTTCCACGGCGGCGGATCCGTACACCAGCAGATCCGGATCGGTTCCGGTGGATTGGCCTACCCGGAAAGCGAGCCGGGAGCGCAACATTTTGCCTCCCAGCCCCACCAGCGCGGACGATTCGTCCACCAGGGCCCGCAGGGAGGTCTCTTTCAGCGTGGTGCAAATCAGTTCGCTCACCTGCTCGAGGTGCGAGGTGATTGTAGGGAATGAATCTATGGATTGGGGAGGGGTCATCGGGGTGTGGCCAATATGCACGGATGCGGAAAAAGATCAAACCGTCATACCTGCTTTTTTGGGGAAATCAAAACCCGGTCTATAGTGAACAAACCCGCACAGTGCAATACCCGCCTGGGGTCTCTTTTC
>JBBDRC010000002.1:0-13808 GCA_040905625.1 Kiritimatiellia bacterium | reverse complement strand
TGAAAACCATGTCCCGCGGAGAATATTTGGTGTTGCCGAAAGATACGGTGATGTTTAAAAAACAATATTTTCACAACCGGGATCCCGACAAAACGGTTTTCACCTCCGTGGTGCTGTCCGGCCGCAACCGGGACTCCATCCACCGGCCCGAAGTCTGCATGGTCGGTCAGGGAAATGTGATAGAAAAGAGTGAAGTGATTGAGGTGCCCCTCCCCGGAAGGGAACCGCTGAAGGTGATGGTGCTCCACCTGAGCCGCAAGTTTACAGAATCCTACACCCGCCACAGCTATTACGCCTACTGGTTCGTGGGAAAAGACCGCGAAACCCCGCATCATCTCGAACGCCTGATGTGGATGTCCATTGACCGCCTCCTCCGAAATGTGACCCACCGCTGGGCCTACATCGCGGTGTCCGGCGACCGGGCGGCGGATCTGGAAGATAAAGGCCACTACGACGAGATTCGCGAGGTGGTCGGCAAATTATATCCGGAAATCACCTTAGTGGGCAAACCTTGATGACAGGGAGGCCCGGCATTTTCATGGATCGCGACGGCGTGATCAACCGCCCGCCCCCTCCCGAAGAACGTTATATCACCCGTCCGGAGGATTTTCAGCTCCAACCCGGTATCGCGGCGGCTATTCGCCTCTTCAACGAAGGAAACCTCCCCGTCGCCGTGGTCACAAATCAGAAAGCGGTCGCGATCGGGCGATTGACCACGCGGGCCCTGCACGGGATTCACGACCGGATGCGGGACCTGTTGGCGGCCGAAGGCGCCTCCGTTCAGAATGTGCAATTCTGCCCCCATCAGGAATCCGACCACTGTGAATGCCGAAAACCCCGTCCGGGCATGATCCTGACCGCCGCGGAGCAACTGAATATCGATCCCAGCCAATCCTGGATGATCGGCGATCAGGCCCGGGATCTGAAGGCCGGACGGGCGGCGGGTTGCGGGACCGTTCTGATCGGATCGGCCTCTGTTCCCGCCTCCCTGGTGGATCTTCATCTCCGAAAAACCTCGGATTTGATCGATTGGATTCAAGAAATTTTCCCTTTTCAAGCAGAAAGATAGTTGCCAAATCCTTATTAAGACCGTTATGTTAATACTTTGAAGATGTATCCAACCCGAGAGAACGTATGAGTGAAAATACCCCTCCCACCCAATTAAGAATTCGCTACACCGACCCAGACGGGAATCAGACCGAATTGATCCTCGCGGACAAACCCATCACTGTGGGGCGAAGCCCGGACGCGGACATTATTACCCTGGACGAACGGGCCTCACGCATGCATTGCGGCATCCGAATTTGGGACGGGGAATACTATGTGAAAGACCTCAAATCCAAGAACGGCACCTATCTGAATCACCAACGGGTCGAAATGGCCAAAATCAAACCCGGAGATAAAATTCGTCTGGGAAACAGTATTTTGACCGTCGATGATAAAAAATCACCCGGCACGGACACCTCTATGAGTTCGGTTCAGGATGAGATGAGCGGAGGAAAGGGATACAAAACCATTCTGAGGGAAATCGTTAAAAACACCGAAAGTGTTCGAAATGAACGGCCCTCGGCCCCGACCTCACCGGATCAGGAGCCCCGTTCCAAAACCGCGAAGCTGGCCAGCAGCGGCGAAGACGGCGAAAAACCCAAGATCTCCACTATCAAATCCGGAGCCATCAAACGCCCGGGTCCGCCCGACAGCGGCTCGAAGATTATCCGGATCAACCGCCCCGGAAACTGACCGACCTGTCCTGTTGTTTTATGCCCGCATCTCCCGCCGAATCTGTCCCCGTTGACCCCGATGTCCTGGAGCACGGCCGCAGTCCGGAAGGCAACGGCCTGACATCGGATCAGCGTCTCTACATGCAGTTGCTGGTGTTTACGAATTGTGGAGATCCGCAGCCCTGCATCGACTTCATTCAACAAACCGGTTGGGACGCGGTAGTTTATCAGGATGCCGCAAACCCCTGGGGGCTCGGACTGCTGTTAATGCACACCGGGCCCGAATTTTTCATCTCCACCACCTCGCCCGACCTCCGAACCTCCCCCTGGGCCGATCTGACCCCGGTACCGGACGGCACCCTGTTCGCCCGCAGTTACAGTATTGGATATGAGAGTGATCTGGAGCATACCCTGATCCACCGACCCCGCAGCCGGGCGCTTTCCCCCGGGTGGCCGTGGGCGGTCTGGTATCCCCTCCGCCGAACCGGCGAATTCGCCAAACTGGCCAAACGGGATAAAATGAAAATTCTGGGAGAACACGGCACCATTGGCCGGGCCTGGGGAGAAGCCGGGCACGCCCACGACATCCGCCTCGCCTGCTTCGGCATGGACCGCGCCGACAATGACTTTGTGGTGGCACTGGTGGGAGCCGATCTGCGTTCACTCAGCAAAATCGTGGAAACCATGCGCGGCACCGTTCAAACCTCCACCTATATCGAAAAACTGGGCCCCTTCTTCGTGGGAAAAGCGATTTATCAATCCCCCCTGAATAGACCTGAATAGACCTGAACTGACCTGAATCGTCCTGAATCGCCCTGAATCGGCCATAACCGCTTTCTTCACTTCAGGATGTAACCTTTTGCTCTGCTGATGGATTCATCCACATGAACACCTCCACACCCAAACCCGTTCGACACCTGATTCTCATCCTCGGGGACCAACTGGATCCCGATTCGGCGGTTTTTGATGAACTGGACCCCTCCCGCGATCATATCTGGATGGCTGAAACCCATGAAGAGGCCACCCACGTCTGGTCCCACAAACTGCGCCTGGCCTTTTTCTTTTCCGCCATGCGTCATTTCCGGGACCAACAGCGCAATTCGGGGCGCACGGTTCACTACCACGAACTCACGGCCGATCCGGATCAGGACCGTGGACGGAATTTTGCGGAAATTCTGACCAAGGATCTCAAGCAGGATCTCAAGCAACTCCGTCCCGAAAAACTTATCCTGGTACGGCCCGGAGATTTCCGGGTGAAGTCCATGCTCACAGATCTTGCCGCCAGGGAAAACATCGAACTGGAATGGAGGGAGGATCGGCATTTTTATCAGAAAACCGGAGAGTTTGATGCCTATGCAACAGGTAAAAAATCTCTGGTCTACTGGCTGAAGATGCCGGAATATGCCGAATTGAACGCTCTGGATTGCGGGGACCGGGATGTTCCCCGTTTTTTTTGGGACGGAGAAACGGACATGGCCTGCGTGAAGAATTGCATGTCATCCGTGATTCAACACGGCTGGTCCCATCACATTCCCAGACTGATGGTGCTGGGACAGTTTTCGCTCTTACTTGGGATCCACCCCTACAAGTTCCATGCCTGGCATATGGCCATGTACGTGGATGCCATTGACTGGGTGAGTCTGCCCAACACCCTGGGCATGAGCCAATATGGAGACGGAGGCATCGTGGGCACCAAACCGTATTGCGCCTCCGGGAATTATATCCAAAAAATGAGCAATTACTGTAAAGGCTGCCGATACAATCCCAAAGAATCCGCAGGGGGCAACGCCTGCCCGTTCACCACCCTCTATTGGGATTTTTTGGATCGGAACCACACGTCCTTCGCAAATAATCGGCGCATGACCTTTCAAATCAAAAATCTCGAACGCAAGTCCCCGGAACAAATGGATGCCATTCGGAAACAAGCCGATCAGATCAGGAGGAAACTGGACGCTGGGGATCGGGAGTGGAAGACGGCTCGCGATTGAAAAAGGGAAGCATCAATATCAACAACCCTGACACCCCCTGAAGTAACCCGTACACCTGAGTGAGCAGGCGGTGGGAAACCGACAGGGTGGCGGCGAGTTCCTTGCTGAAATTGAGCATCACCATCACAAAAGTCATGGTTCCCTCGTAGGCCCCGAATCCTCCAATACCGGAAACGGGCAGACTCGCCGCCATTTCACCCGACACCAGTGCAATGAACGCCGGGGCTATGGCGACCTCGGATCGCTCAACTCCTTGAGGGATTAACAAAGCGAGTATCAAAAAATAGAAGGACGTGTACTTGCACATCCGAACCAGCAGTGAACTCCCCAACAATTTCCAGAAAAGCTTTTTTCGCTTGGCATTTTCCAGCGACAACAGGACGGAATCCGCGGTTTCACACAAAAACAAGGCCCACTTTTTCCCTTTAACCGCAAAAGGACGAAACAACCCCTCTCCCCATTTCACCACGGGCGACATCGCCGCGATCAACCCCAGAGACAATGCCATCAGAACCAATCCACCGCCGATGAGTACCGGCAGTGACAGCGCCTCCCCGGAGCCCAACGCCCAGGCCCCCGCCAGGAGAAGTGGTGCCAGGGCCAGTATATCAAACAGAAAGGCCAGGGCAAAACTGGTGGTGGCGGCTCCCAGATCCAGCCCCAGCCGGGTGCGCACCAGAAAGATGTACACCAATTCCCCCGCCCTCGCCGGCAGCATGTCCACACATAACCCGCGGACCACGACCACGAGAAAGAGTGCGAAACGTGGAGGATTCTGTCCGGATGCGTTCAACAACATCCAATAACGCCAGGTTCTCATCAGCAGTTGCAGCAGCGAAAATGCAAAAAAACCACACAGCCACCCCGGATGAACATTGACGATCATATCCCGCACATCCCGCCAGGAAATATGCTGAAACAGGATTCGAAACACGACGACGGTCACCAAAAGACTGAAACTGAAAAAAATCAGCCGACGCCAGGGAACTCCACCGCGGGAGGGGAGATTACGGGTGTCAGTTGAACCGGGTTGTGAAGGTGTCATGCCGATCAACTTACCCGCAGAGGGTTTACAAGAACAGACAATGTTCCATCAAAAATAGAATTGACGTCATTCTATATATAGTTTTATGTTCGATATATGAAACAGCTTATTCAGCTATGAATATTCTCTATATCGACATCGACTCTCTTCGCCCCGATCACCTGGGCTGCTACGGCTACCACCGCAACACCAGCCCGAATATCGACGCTCTGGCAAAAGAAAGTCTCCGCTTCAGCAACTGTTACACCCCGGATGCCCCCTGCCTGCCCAGTCGCACCGCTATGACCACGGGTCGGTTCGGTATTCACACCGGGGTTGTGAATCACGGCGGAGCCCGCAGTGTGATGTTTCCCTACGGACGTGATCGGGGATTCAATGACAATTGGACCAATCCTAACTGGGCCAGTCAATTTAAGAATAACGGATATCACACCGTCGCCTTCTCTCCCTTTGCGGAACGGCACGGGGCCTGGCACTGGTACGCCGGATTTATGGAAATGCACAATACCGGTGGCAACGGTCAGGAAACCGCGAATGTCATCGCCCCGCAGGTGAATGACTGGCTGGATCGAAATGCATCGACAGGTCCAGCACAGGAGAGTGCTCAGAAGAAGCCCTTCTTTATGTGGGTCAACGTTTGGGATCCACATACGCCTTATCGAACCCCGAAAGACTTTCCGAATCCGTTTAAACAGGATCCGCTGCCGGACTGGTATACGGAGAAGGTTCGGCAGGCCCACTGGCAAAAACCGGGTCCTCATTCCGCACAGGAGGTCTCCGATTTCGTTCCCAAGCCGGACTGGATGTACAAAAATGAGGAGCATCTTCGGAAAAACACCACGATTCTGGATCTTCAACCCACCCGAATATCGGATATGGAAGAGGCCCGGAAAATGTTCGACGGCTATGACATGGGAGTCGCCTATGCGGATAAACATGTCGGGGAAATTATTCAAAAACTCAAAGATCTTGGCATCTATGAAGATACCGCCATCATCGTTTCAGGCGACCACGGGGAAAACCTGGGGGAACTGTGGGTCTATGGCGACCACCAGACCGCGGACAACATCACGCACCGAGTTCCCCTGATCATGCACTGGCCGGGAGTCACCGATCCCATGGCGGGAGAGAAGAATGACCGCCTTCTCTACAACATCGACCTCGCCGCCACCACTCTTGAACTGGCGGGTAACGCCAAATTATCCGAATGGGACGGTCAATCCTTTGCCTCCGAATTGACATCGGGTAACTTGAGCCATCAGGGGCGTGAACATCTGGTCCTCTCTCAAATGGCCTGGTGCGCCCAGCGCTCCGTCCGCTGGGATCAGTATCTGTACATGCAGACCTATCACGACGGTTTCCACGACTATCCCGCGGATATGGTCTTCGATCTGGATGCGGACCCCCACGAACAATTCAATCTGGCGGACAGCCATCCGGACCTGGTGGAAAAAGGGAAAGCCATCCTGGCCGCCTGGAAGGAGGAGGTCCTTGCCACCGCCCACGTTAAAGAGGATCCTCTGGACACCGTCCTGGCCGAAGGGGGACCCCTGCATGTGCGGGACCAGGGTCCCGCCTACATGAAACGCCTTCGCGAAACCGGACGCGCGGACGCGGCCGACCGCCTCACCGCCAAACACGGGCTCGACTGAGCCCCCGGCGGCTTCAACTTCGGGCGAGTGCCCCCCACCGCAGGGATCGCAATGCTCGGCGGCTTTAGCCGCTGAGCAAGACGATCCAACCAAACCACCCGGTCTCCTCCCAACCCAAAAGCGCTCGGCGGCTTCAGCCGCTGAGCAAGACGATTCATCCCGCCCTCTTCCGCGCGCACACCAACAAATGCTCATCCACCAACATCCAGGGATGCAGCATCCACCGCCCCAAATCTTTGGCGGCTTCCCTGCTGTGCCGCCAATGTTTCCGCAAATGTCCGGCCAGACCCAACACCAGCACCGGATACATCAACACCATCAGCAGACAGTCCAACGGGCTGCCCCGCGTATGCCCCAGCTTCCGCACCCGCATCCCCTGCTGATACAATAAACTGTGTATGACCGGGAAATACACCGGATTGTAATGGGTCGAATACAAGTCATCCACGGGCACGGACCAATTGAGCAGCGCCCCGCTCATGTTATGACTTCCATGACAGAAAAATCCCAGCCGCGAACTGAACCGATGCACATTCGGGGTGGTGAAAATAAACACCCCTCCCGGTTTTAAGATCCGACCCACCTCCGCAATGATCGCCGAATGATTCGGCAGATGTTCCAACACCTCCGTCGCGATCACCCCGTCGAAACTGCTGTCCTCAAACGGAAGCGGTTTCGACAAATCCACTCCGCCGTGCAGCGGAATTTTATCCAGCACCCCGGAGCGGGTTCGGAATATATAATCATCCTCCCGATAGTGAGTCCCTTCTCCCCGATACCCCCGGTCAATTAACGCCTCCAACACATCTCCGTCTCCGCAACTCAGATCCAGTATGCGGGAATGGCTTTCGGGCGGAAAAGACTCCAGTGCGCGCAACACCGGATGTTTGATGTAGCGTTTTGCCATGTCAACTCTGTTTGCGCAGACGCACACTGACGATTTCATACGCCCGGAAGGAAACAGACGATTCGACGGCCTCCCCCGGTTTCTCGGAAAGGTCCGTCCGCTCCGCCCGCCATCCATCCGCCAATTTCACCCGCACACTCCCGCCGCGGCCCAACACTTCGTGCAGGCGCAAAATCCATCCACCATCCGCCAGCGGTTTGCTCCAGGCGGGGATCAGACTCTCGCCGCCCTCCAGCCCCAGCAGCCCCGCATGGATGTCGTTTCCGCTTCGATAAACAGGCGTGTACAATTGATCCGCCAGGGCGGCGGCCTGTTCTTCGCGGGGAGTCGATGCGGTGTGGGCCGCAACCGCATATCGAATACAATGAAGCCCCTGGTCGGAGAAGACATCGCGATTTTCTCCGTCCCGAATCGAGGTGCTGATCACCTGTGCGTGTTGTTTGTCTTCTCCGGTGACGGGAACGGAGCGGATCAATGAAAGTCCCAACAAACCCTCACGGCAGGAAAAGCCGTATTTATTTTCAGTGATGATGGATAATCCGCGGCTTTGACTGTCGTCCATCACCGTGGCCCAGCGACTTCCCCCGCTCTCAAACATCGCCTCATCCTTCAGGTCCCCCGGCTGTTGCGACCGAAGCACGGACCCAAACGGGGAACCAAAGCGGGCGAAACGCCCCATGTACCTGGTTGGGAAATGACTCTTCAACAACGTATACGTCTCATGCCAATCAAGGTGCAGCTCCATTTGCAGCACCGGCTGCGCGGGATCGATCCAGTATCGTATCTCCACCTCACTGGCCCGGCCGATGCTCCGTTTGAACGCCAACCCGATTCCGGTTTCCGGTGTCCACTCCACCCGCTCGGCCCTGCTGTCCACCCACACCCCGGTTTCCAGGGCCTGCCGATCGATTTCCCAGGCATCGAATTGATGCGGAAAATCGGAATAGAGCCTGAATCGGTTCAGGGGCTGATCAAACGGCACCGCCTCCCCGTCCAACACCAATTCCGACACCTCGCCACAATCATTAAACACTGCGGATACCCGTCCCGAACTCAGGGAAAGATCGGTTTGTTCAATTGTCGGCGCGGCTGCGAAGGGTTCAATCGAATCAGGACGAACCGACGACAGGGGAGGCAGATGAATCAGACCGTCATCGGTCAGGTACGGACGGGACATCGGGAGCAGATTCACCAAGCAGTCCCCGTCGCCGAAGGTGCCGGCCGCGTCGGCCAGGGCCGCTTCCGCCAGTGAAATCAACTCCGGAATCCCTTCTTCATACACCTCGTGAATACTGCTTCCGGGAATGTAATCGTGGAATTGCGCGAACACCAACCGCTGCCAGGCATGAACATCGACAGGTCCGCCTCCTCCAAGCACCCGCGAAGCTTCCTGCAAGTGCAGAGCCCGCTCCAATCCCCGGAACGCCTCTTTCAATGCGCCGTGGGTGGTCAGGGTGCCCCGGTGATATTCCAGATACAATTCGCCCTGATACACCGGCAACCGGTCTTTGATCGCCACCAGCCGGTCATAAAAGTCATCCAGCCGTCCCCATGCGGTATTCGGTACTCCCTCCAGGGCCGCCAGTCGGCGCGCCCGCTCACACATTTCCGGTGTCACCCCGCCGCCGCCGTCCCCATATCCGCTCGGCATCAGAAATTCATCATGCACATCCGACTGGCGGTGTTCATCCGCGGCTTTGCGGACTTCGTGCGGGCGGGCCTCCTGATTGTATCCCAGTCCCTGGGTGACATGTGACACCACCTCGCTGCCGTCCACGCCCCGCCAGATAAAACTGCTGTGAGGGAATAAATTGATATTCGACCAGGTCAGTTTGGTGGTGAAAAACCGGTCCACCCCGCACTGGCGCATGATTTGCGGCAGACAGCCACTGTACCCGAACACGTCCGGCAGCCATAACAAATTGGAACTGTCTCCAAACAACTCACGGAAACGCTCCTGCCCCACCAGAAAAGACCGGGCCAACGCCTCCCCGCAGGCCAGCATCGTGTCCGACTCCACGTAGGTCGCTCCCACCGCTTCCCATTTGCCCTCTTTCATCCGCTTGCGGACATGTTCCATCAACTCCGGCGAAGACGCCTGCACAGCATCGTAGGAGGCGGATTGCGAATAGGCGAAACGAAACTCCGGGTAGATCTCCATCAGCCGGTTCATCGAGGAAAAAGTGTGCCTCGCTTTGTATTCCGCATTCGCCTCCCGCCAGAGCCAGACCAAATCAATATGCGCATGACCGGTCAGCACTCCTTTCACCAGTCCGCCCTCCGATTTCAATTCGGATTTCATCCGGTCGAACGCCTCATGCAGAGCGGACAGACCTTTTGTGTCAAATTCAATGATCGCATCGTCCAGCATCCGCAGCAGGCGGCGCAGCAGGGGGGACACCACCTCCACCTTCGCTTTATGGCCAATTCCATTCTGTTGCACCCCGGCAAAATGAGGGCATCTGTCGGATTCATCTTTTATCAAATCTATCCACAGATCCAGGTCGATCAGTGCGTCCCAGGCCTGATCGTTGCGGGTAAACAAACCGACCTCAGACAAACAACTGCCTTCCGGATCCAGCCCCTTCGCCTCAGGATGCCAAATTCCACTCTGCAGACATAGCGCCTCCACATAGGCTTCCCGGCAGTCATTCGGAATCGCGACTTCCCGGTGCGCCACGTCAAATCCATAATAGGGAACATCATCGATATACAAGGTGCCCTCTCCCTGATCCCGCCAGCGCAGATAACGGGTCCCCCCTGAATCATTTTCGGAAAAGCACAGCTTGAACCACCGGGTGTGCATTAACCGGCCCCAATGAAAGGGAAGCGTGATTGACTCAAAAGCCTGTTCCCGAACATCCGTCAGGTTCTGCGCATCCTTCTCCCCGCACATGAACCGCACATCAACGTCCCCGGCCTGGGCCCAAAGCATCGTTTGCAGCCGACGGCGCGCCTGACTGGTTCTGGGAAAGGTAAGCTGAAGAAGAGGATGGGGTTGGGTGGTCATGTATACATTACTCTGTGATATAGCGTATGCCGGCCTGCCGGAGCGCGCGCTGATTTTGAGGACTGATTTTGGGATCTGTAATAACCAGATCCACGTCGTGAATTGAAGCAAAAAAGTAGCGGGATCGGGAGTCCAGTTTGCTGTGATCCGCCAGAATGATGACCTTGTCCGCCCATTGCATGACCGCCCGCTTCAAGTTCATATGCCGAACCGCCGCATCACTGAACCCCCGCTTGAAATCCAACCCCTTGCAGCCCATAATCGCCTTGGTAATGTGCAAACTGGATAACATCTGCTCCGCCAGGGGCCCGACAAAACAGGCGTTCTGCCGATCATACAGCCCCCCCGTCGAAACCAATTCCACGTTGACGAAACGGGACAGTTCCTTGAAAACTGGTTCGGAATGGGTCAACACCATGCAGCGGATGTCCGGAAAAATTTTCGCCAGTTGATAGGCGGTGGTGCTGCCGTCGAAAAACAGCACATCCCCCTCCTCGATTTCGTTTTTAGCACAACGGGCAATACTGCGCTTGGCATCCACCTGCTCCATCTGACGATGCTGGTAGGGTCGCGGATCCTCATCCAGCAGCACCGGCATCGCTCCGCCATGGATCCGCTTCAACCGCCCCTCCTCCTCCAACTTAAGCAGGTCCCTGCGAATCGTTTCGTCTGTCACTTCCAGGTGCGACGCCAGATCGGCAACCCGCACCCCCCCCTGATGTTCGAGAGTGCGTAAAATTTCCGCATGGCGCTGAGGTTGAAACATAGTAAGTCAAAGGGGGCATTATAATCTGAAAACGGATTTGACACTTGTCAGAAGTGGCTTAAATGTAAAGACCTTAATCAATTTGGCGCTCGGCATTCTACTCCTTCTTCCCCCTCCTTCCCTGAATGTCGAGCGCTTCTTTCTTGTCATGAATTCAGTTCCTCCCCTCTCAAACTCCCCGGAACGTGATCAGGCCTGTCGCTTGCTGTCGGATTGGATTCGAAAAGGGTCCATCCCCCACGAATCCGGGGACTGGAATCACTGCAGCGCCCTCACCCGCGAACTGGTCTGGACCTGCCTGCGTCACAAAGGTTCCCTTGATGCCTGGGTGGAGCATTTAAGTAATCGCCCCCCCTCCCATCACCTCCTCCCTTTTCTCTGGATCGGATTAAGTCAACTCCTCCTGCTGGACGGCATCCCCGATCATGCCGCGGTTCACGAAACCATCGAGGCCGCCAAACGGGCGGGAATCCCCCCTCCTCAAATCGGGTTTGCCAACGCCCTGTTCCGGCGATGCGCCCGTGAACATGACGACCTCTTGCAGTGGCTGCAGGAACAAGTGCCTGAAAAACGGTATTCGCATCCTCAGGTTATAGTGGAACGTTGGAATAAATCGTTCGGCAAAGCCGTCACATTGGACCTCCTGCGCTGGAATCAAGAGCGCTCGTTCACCTATGCCCGGCTGACCTCCAAAGGAAAACACCTGAAAGCAGAATTGGGACTGCCGACTGAAGCGGCTCCCTACCCCCAACGCCCGAATTTTTATCAACTTCCACGTGGCTACTCCCCAAGTGAGTTGCCGGATTTTGACCGGGGAGCCTGGTACATCCAGGACCCCTCCACCGCGATGGCTCCTGAATTCATGGAGGTGAAACCCGGCGAAGCCGTGTTGGACGCCTGTGCGGCTCCCGGCGGAAAAACCGCAATCCTGGCCGAACAAACCCAACAGGTTCTCGCCTGTGATCCCAATCCCAAACGATGCGAACGCCTGCGGGAAAATCTGGTTCGTCTGGGACATACGGACATTGAGATACGCGCCGCCGAACTCACCGGATTAACGGCATCACATCCGGCGTTTTTCGATGCGATCCTTCTGGATGTCCCCTGCGGCAATACCGGGGTCTACCAGCGCAGACCGGATGCGAAATGGAACTTTCGGCGCAAGATGCTCACGGAATTGGTGCAACTCCAATATCAACTCCTCACCAACGCGGTATCACTCCTGAAACCGGGCGGACGCCTTGTCTACAGCACCTGCAGCATTGAGGAGGAGGAAACCACCCGTCAGATTCAGAATTGGCTGAGTCAACATCCCGATTTCCGGCTGGACAACGAACGTCTGCTCCTCCCCGGCGAGGAAAACTGTGACGGCGCCTACGCAGCCAGACTCGTCAAACAAAACGATTGAGGGTTCCAACATGGAGTGACGGCACCCCCGCCGTCTTGCGAATGATCGGGGGTCGTTACCAGTCATGCTCCAGAGTATACCGGATATGCGGTGTAAACAGATCCGGCTCCAACAGGAAACTGTCATGCCCTTTCTCGCTGTGCACCGTGATGCGCAAACATCGAACCCCCGCTTCTTTCAAATACGCTTCCAACTCGGCCTGTTCCCCCGGATAAAAACACACGTCGGTGTCGATGCTGAAAATCATATAGCGCTGATGCGCACACCGTTTAAACACTTCACCCATAGTATCGACCTTCAGCATGGTTTTTAAATTAAACCGCTGCCACATCGCCATGATCCGAAGATAGGAATTCGCGTCAAAACGCTCCACAAATTTTTGTCCGTGATGAAACATGTACGATTCAATCTGGTGACCCAACTTATAGAAGTGATACCCGTCCTTGGGTTGAATCAATTCCCCGCGGGCGCGGCTTTCCATGGTTTCAAGCGATACGTAGGTTTTATGGGCAATGATGCGGGCCAGCATCAGACCGCTGTCCGGGTGAGGGCCGTCATAATAATCCCCGCCCTTGAAATTCTGATCACTTTCAATCGCGGTGATTTGCTCAAAATTATGCAGCCGGGTCAAACTGGTCAGTTTCGGACCCGTTCCCAAGGGCAGCACGATATCCACCATCTCCGGATAGAGCGTTGCGAATGCCAGACACAACAAACCGCCAACCGAAGGACCGGTGGCCGCATGAACTTTCTGAATTCCCAGATGCTCTAAAAGCAACACCTGGCTTCGAACCACATCCTCCACCTTAATGAACGGGAATCGGCTTCCATATGGTTTCCCGTCTTTGGGATGGGGCGACCTCGGTCCTGTCGATCCGTAACAACCACCCAGATAATTCACACAGATAACAAAAAACTTGTCAGTGTTAATCGCCCGGCCCGGCCCCACAAACAAATCCCACCACCCCGTCTGACACTCTTCCGTCCAGAACGGATCGGCCTCTGGGAGAGATCGACAAATGCCCGCCGCATGTTGGCTGCCACTCAACGCATGGAACACCAGCACCACATTGTCACGGCTCTCGTTTAATTGACCATAGGTCTCGTAGGCGAGCTGAACTTCGGGGATGATGCCGCCCGCCCTGCATTCAAAAGGCTCCGGTAACGTATAAAACTGTGAATGAGTCTCCATGCAGAACCCATAACCTTGTATCTTCACAGGCGCAAGCAGGAAACAAATCCGTTGAATGTCCTATTCCACCTGCCGCAACGCCTCCAACCCCAACCAATCCCCCTTCATCTGGCGGCCCG
>JBBDRC010000001.1:0-2293 GCA_040905625.1 Kiritimatiellia bacterium | reverse complement strand
CGTATATTATTGAATCTCTCCGCACTCCGAGCGAGCTCGAAGTTTGGTTTTCTTGTCTACACAACACACTTTTGAACCTGCGACAAAATGTTGCCAATCGTGAATTAACCTCCACATAGGGTTCCACCCCATTGAGAACATCCCGTGTGTATTGTAATGTCCATTAAGTGCAAACACCTGCACATCGCTTAAAAAGCAAAGGGTCGTAACCCACACCAAACCAAAAAAAGAAATCATTATGTCAAATAAATCCGTATTTTGTATTGCCACATCACGTGGACAGGCCGATGAAATCGTCGCGCGCCTTACTATATCACACTTTTCAAACCGTGACATTTCCGTTCTGTTTGCTGATAAAAAAACCAGTCAGGATTTCGCCCACGACAAACATACAAAAGCTCCCGAAGGAGCCGTCACTGGAGCGGGCACCGGAGGTGTTATTGGCGGATCCCTGGGCTGGATCGTGGGCATTGGCGCACTGGCCATTCCCGGGGTTGGTCCCTTTATTGCCGCCGGCCCGATCATGGCCGCACTCAGCGGGGGCGCCATTGGCGCAACCATGGGGGGGATTGCCGGCGGCCTGATCGGCCTGGGTCTTCCGGAAATCGAAGCCAGGCGTTATGCAGGGAAGTTGAAGGACGGAAACATCCTGATATCGGTCCACACCGATGACTCCGATGAAATCAAGCAGGTAAAGGAGATTTTCTCCGACGCGGATGGTGAGGATATTTGCACATCCAGTGAATCATCCAAGGGGGATCAGTACGATGAGAAGCCGGGTGGTGATTGGGCCAAAACCGGTACCGTATGTATTTCCAACGAACATAGAACCGGCGATCTAACCACCGCGACGGGCATGCCGGTGCGCGGAAGCCATATCTAAAAACATGACAGGGTTAGACCCTATAGCGCAAACTTTTCGAAGAGCGTATGCTCTTAACATATGGATCAATCGGATCCATTCACAACCCAACACTCCAACTAAAGGAATGAATATGAAGAAGCAAATAAGTAAACTAAATGAAAGAAACGCAAAAAGCTTTGCGTTCATGGCCTCCGTCGCCGGAATCGGCGCTCTCGCGGTCGTTACGTCCGGATGCTGTGGACCCAGAGCGCATTCGGGCAATCTCGCCTCAGCCCCTAAGGAACAACGCACGTATGACAGTCTCATGGGCCCCCGGGGCGCCACCGGACCTGCGGGACCCGCAGGTGCTCAAGGCGCCGTTGGGGCCACCGGTAAACAAGGCTCAGGCCTGGTGGGACCCACAGGCGAACAGGGAGATGCCGGTTCAACAGGCATTCAAGGGGAAGTCGGTGCGACCGGAAAACGGGGCATCGGAATTGCCGGTCCGCAAGGAGAACAAGGTCCCTTGGGTGCTGATGGCGCACAGGGCAAAACCGGCCCGCAGGGAGCGGACGGTAAGGTCGTCAGAGGCCGCGCGGGTGAAACCGGTGATATCGGTCCCGCCGGTGCACGCGGCGTGATGGGCGATACCGGGGCCGTGGGAGCCAGTGTGGCCGGACCCAAAGGAGCCAAAGGTGCCGTCGGTGCCAGAGGCGACCAGGGAGTCGTTGGCACCACGGGAATCCGTGGTGAAGCAGAAGTCGGCCCCAGTGGCCCCGTTGGTCCCGCCGGTTCCGCCGGAGCGCGCGGGATTGTGGGCAGAAAGGGCGAACAAGGCGAAACGCTGGTGGGACCGACCGGTCCCGTCGGCTACACCGGTGAGGCCGGTGAAAGTGGCGTTGAGGGTAAAACCGGAGAACGCGGTGACACAGGAGCCGGCGCAGCCGGCCGTGTGGGCCCCGCCGGAGCTGCCGGCGAACGCGGGATTGCCGGACGCACAGGCGCTCAGGGCGACACCACTGCCGGCCCTGCCGGTGCGCGTGGTGAAGCCGGTGAAGTCGGAGCCCGTGGCGATGTCGGCGCCGCCGGAGAAGAAGGTGATGTCGGCGTAGTCGACGGATGGGTATTGTATCGCGAAGTGCGGTTCGATCACCAACGCCAGGAACTCCAGGAATCGGAAAGAGCCAAACTGGATGAGGTCGCGAAATACCTCAAGGCAAACCCCAGTCTGGCGGTGGGGCTTGACGCTTCGGTGAATCCGAACGGCAACGAAACCCACAATCAGGACATGGTGGACCAGCGCATTCAGGTGGTTAGCAAAACCCTGACGGATGCCGGTGTGCCTGCCGCGAACATCCGTACGGGTGCGTTCCGGAATACCCGGTCCGACCGTAACGGCGAACTCGCCATCCTGATTCGCACCAGCAAATAAACCCCGCCCATTCAGGT